>NC_020449.1:2100000-2246820 GCF_000146065.2 Candidatus Cloacimonas acidaminovorans str. Evry
TAATTGAGGAATTGCCTCCTTTTAAACCTGGAGTTCTTTTTATCCGTCATTCAGAAGATATAATTAGTGACATAAACCTTCTGGGTGAGATTTCAGTTAATGGCGAACTGATAAGAATGCATAAATAAAAGAGGAAATAAAATGAAAAAACATTATACTGCTCCCTACATTGAACGTAATAGCTCTGGAAATCTTAATAAATATGCCCACACAACGGTTGTCCGACATCAAGATAACATAGATGGAGTTCCGATTAAGACCTTAGTACAGAAGTATGGAACACCCTTGTTTGTTTTTTCCGAAAAACAGATTAGACGAACCTACCGGCGTTTGCTGGAAACAATCCGTATTCATTATCCTAAAGTAGATATTGTTTGGAGCTATAAAACTAATTATTTGGCTGCTATCTGTAATATTTTTCATCAGGAAGGTGCCCCGGCAGAAGTAGTTAGTAGAATGGAATATGAAAAAGCCAGGAGTAATGGCATTCCTGGAAACAGGATATATTTTAATGGCCCTTCTAAACGCAAGCAAGATTTGCAAATAGCTATTAAGGAAGGTGCCTATATACATATTGATCACTTAGAAGAACTGTATCAAATTGAAAATATTGCCGAAGAGCTTGCCATAAAACCCAAAGTTGCTATTCGCGTAAATATGGATACAGGGATTAGTCCAATGTGGACTCGTTTTGGCTTTAATTATGAAAATGGGGAAGCGTATCGAACAGTGCAGCGTCTTATTTCCGGAAACAAAGTTCAGCTGGTTGGTTTGCATACCCATATTGGCACTTTTATTTTAGATCCCAATGCTTATTATTGGGCAGCTACCAAACTTCTAAATTTCGCTCAAACTATTAAGGATAATTTTGGTATTGTATTGGATTATATAGATATGGGAGGAGGTTTTGCTTCGAATAATACTCTAATTGATCAATACACTCCGGGAGAATTGGCTTCACCATCTTTTGAACAGTATGCTGAGGCAATAGGAACTGCTTTTAATGCTTCTCATTATGTGAAAGAATATCACCCCCGTTTAATTTTGGAAACTGGAAGGGTGTTAATTGATGAATCGGGTTATCTTATTGCCAGTGTTCTTGGCAAAAAGAATCTTCCCACAGGTGAGCGAGCTGTAATTTTGGATGCAGGAGTGAATATAAACATCACTGCCTGGTGGTATAAACAACGCGTTTTACCTACCAAACCATTTCCAGGAACCTATCAAAACACCGTTTTCTATGGTCCTCTGTGTATGAATATTGATGTAATTAGAAGTGCAATGCCTTTTCCTGATCTTTATTATGGCGATACAGTTATTATTTCACCTGTTGGTGCTTATAATGTAACTCAGTGGATGCAGTTTATAGAATATCGTCCCAATGTCTGCCTAATAAACGAAACCGGTGAAGTAGATGTTATTCGTTCCCAAGAAGATCTTTCAGATCTAACTTCCCGAGAATATATTCCAGATCACTTACGGCAAATATGAACTGGTCACGATTTTTCCGGTCTGTGGGGTCTGTGTTTTTAGCTATTCCAGATAGCTATGCCACAATTTTGTTTTCGGATTCAGTGCTTTTAGGATTGATGTTGCTTACGATTACTTTACTATCTCCTGTTGTAGGTTTATCTGGTTTATTTTCTTTAATTGTGGCAATTTTGGCAGCAAGAATTTTGGGCTTTGAGCATTGGGAATCAAGTAGTGGGATAACTGCTTTCAATTCACTTTTAGCAGGTATGATGGTTGGTTATTACTATCCGATGCAAATTATCAGCAGTTCATCTATAAATTATCTTTGTTTTCTGCTGTTAGTTTCTCTTTTCACTCTTTTACTATACTTGTTTAGCAGCTATCTTTTTCAACAATTCTTCCGTTTACCTTCAATGAGCTTATCTTTTTCCATAGTAGCTATACTTTTATGGTATTATTTTGCTCGCAAAGGGTATTTATCCAATTATCCATTTGATAAAATACTGCTTTTCAGTCCGACACTCAAGTTACCTGAATTTTGGCGTTTATTCTTTATTTCTTTGGGTTCTATCTTTTTTACTCCGGAAGTTTCTGCAGGCATCTTAGTTTCTATAGCTTTACTAATAATTACGCGCATCGGATTTGGCTTAGCACTTTTAGGATGGACGCTAAATTATATATTAATGCGTTTGGCGGGTGTGCAACCAGGAAGCGGAGTTTTCTATTCAGGTTTTAATGCTATTTTAATTATGTATGCCGTTGCGGGAATATATCTTTTGCCAGGTAAAAGTTCCATTTTGATTGGGTTAATTGCAACCGGAATTGGCTTTTTATTTACTGCCTTATTCAATGTTGTATATTATTACTACAATGCTTTTACTGGCTTATATACCCCTCTGGCGGTTCCAGTTTTTGCTTTTCCGTTCAATATAGTTGTTTTACTAGTAATTTTCAGTTTGCGTTTACGGCTGAAAGTGGATAAACCTGTAATGAATGATTATGGTGTTTTCAATCCCGAATTGGCTTTGCAGACCTATCAGGAACGCTATAAAAGGTTTAGCCATTTAGGTATCCCTCAATTTGCTATGCCTCTAAATGGTTTGTGGACTATCACTCAAGGAAACAATGGGATCTATACTCATAAATTGGATTGGGCTTATGCTTGGGATTTTGAAATGCTGAATAGTGAAGGGAGAAACTACGATAAAGAAAACAATAATTTAAATGACTATTTTTCTTTCGGTAAACCGGTTCTTGCTTCAGCGGCAGGTTCTGTAGTTAAAATTTGTGAAGGAGTAGCGGATAATCCTATTGGCCAGGTTAATACTAAGGAGAATTGGGGTAATTATGTTTGCCTTTCTCACAGCTACGGACTTTACTCTTTTTATGCACATCTCAAACAGGGTAGCATCAGAGTTAAAGTTGGCGATTATATTCAAAAAGGGGATTGTATTGCTCAATTAGGAAATTCAGGACGCTCAGCAGTTCCGCATTTACATTTTCAAGTTCAATTGGGAATTGAACCCGGCAGTCCAACCCGTCTATCACATTTAATTAACTACAAACTTATCAAGGAAGATAAAACCCTTGAATTTATCGGTAGTGGTATTCCCAAGGAAAAAGAAACTCTTTCTGCATTAGTAGCAGAACCCCATTTACAAAGTATTTTAGCTTTACAACAGCAAAACGAACAGCAGCTAAAAGTTACCCGCGGTAAAAAACAAAGCACCGAATTATGGAAAGTACATCTTGATCTTTGGGGCAATTTCACCATTAAATCTACTAAACATACCGACCTGAGCTTCAGCGTTTATGATGGAATTTATAATGCTCTTTCTTTAAAAGGAAATCGTAAAAGTGCTCTTACAGCTTTTGCTTTGTTAATTTCCCGTCTACCATACAGTGAAAAACAGGAAATCTACTTATCTGATGAACCGGCTCTTTCTGTAATTATCAGTCCTGCGTTACGGCATATAGTATTACTTTTCAGCCCCTTATTTCCTCTTTTTTCTGCTTGTGTACACAGTAAAATAAAGGTCAATTCAGATTTTATTGAAGTAGAAAGCGATATCACATACCGTATTTTGGGTATTCCATATAGAAACAGAACAGGAAATGTAAGTATAGAAAAATATAAGGGATTAGCGGCTTTGGAACTAAAGAAGGGTAAAAAAACCTTACTAAAAGCCGAAACAATTTAATAAATAAGGAGTTATATCATGAAACGAATTATTCTACCCTGTCTCCTTATCTTGGCTGCAGGGTTTCTTCTGGGGCAGGGTAAGGCATCTATTACTGATTCTTATAATGCTGAGACCGCCAGAAATTATACGCGTGCACTACAAATTATGGAAGACCTAAGTGCAAACGATCCCAATGACGAATTTTACATTTTACGCATTGCCTGGTTGCAGTATCTCTTAGGGAGTTATAATGAATCAATGAAAAACTATCAGAAATCCAATAACCTATATCCTTCCTTGGATGCACAAACTGGTATTCTGAATTGTCAATTAGCTTTAGGGATGTGGAATGAAGCCCATAATCAAGCAGAGCATATTCTGCAGAATTTTCCTCAGAATATAGCTGTTCTCAGTAAAGCTGCTTATTCCACCTATATGCTTCAAAATTATAGAGCTACAGCAGATTATTATCAAAGAATTGTTAATATATTCCCTTGGGATATGGAATCGCGTGGTTATCTGGTAAACAATCTGTACCTTTCCAAGGATATAGAAAATGCTCGCCAGCATTATCAAATCTTAAAGAAATATGCTCCCGATTCTGCTATGGCAAAGGAATATTCTAAGATATTCAAATAACTAAATGCGTTATTTTTGGCTGATTCTTCTTATTATCCCCTGTCTGCTTTTTTCAGAAGATATTGTTACCTTGCCATTTAACCTTATTTCCACTGCCTATAATAATATGCTTACCGGAAACTATGAAATAGCCGAAAAACAATATCAACAATTAACCATTTTATATCCACAAGAAAGAAGCGGTTGGGAAGGATTACTTTGGTCTCAAAATGCTCAGGGCAAATTTCATAAATCTCTGAAAACCTTTTCAAATGCCAAAACAAAACTGCCGGAATTAGATGGAATTTATAACTATTATGCCTTTGCCTTATATCAGCAAAACCGTTTGCCTGAAGCAAGGTATTATTATAAACAAGCTTTAGATAATATGCCTGCAAATCCTTTGGCGAATCAAGTTTCCTGTGAAGGTTTAGCTTACACCTATCTGGCTTTGGATAATTATCCTAAAGCACAAAAATATTTTTCTAAGGCAGCTTTTATTAGCGGCAGGCAAATGTCCGCTATAAAACCGTCTTTTAATAGTACTGTCTATTACAAAGTTCCAGGAACAGAAAAAAATGCCTATGGTTTTAGGCAATCTGCCAAATATAAATGTGCAGAGCTTAAGCTAAATTATGAATATTTTCAATTGGATAATGCCTTTTTCCGGGATCTATATAAAGCAGATTTTACTTACCAATTCATTCCTTTGGAAGTAGGCATCAATGGATCTTATCTTTCTGGAGAAGATGCCAGAGTTTATCCTGCCTGGCAGTTAGGAATGGAATTATGTCCAAAACTGTATCCGGGAAAAATTGTTTTGAACCCAGAGCTTTTTGTCTCTTTCAGTCATTATCCACGTTTTGATGTTCAGCAGATAAGTTTGCAGCCTCAAGTTCTTTGGCGTGATTTTTATTTTTCTTATGCTTTGCATAGTGCGTTTATGGATAATGAACCCGCAGAAACGGATAGCGTTCATTTTGCTCAACAGTTTTGCCTAACAAAATCTCTTCCGTATAGTTTTGAGCTTGGTTTTCATTATGGAGCAGGAAACGATACTTGGATAATAGATAATTCTGGAGTGATTATAGATACCTTCAATCAAAATGGTTCTTATTATGGAATCTCCTTAGGTAAGGAATTTTTCAAGCATCTCTATTTATATGGTTATTATCAAAAGTGGGATAGCGAAGACCTTTTCTATTTTTCGCTTTCAGGTTATTATTAATGCGTCGTATCTTTTTTTTCTTGTTATTAATTGTTTTGCTTGCTTCCTGTAACTTACGGGAAAATTTATTGTTACCCCCAGAAATTTCTGCAGCAGATTATCAAACGGGGAACACTATCAAGGTCTATTCCGATTATTTAATTAAAGCCGCAAATGACGATTCCTATTTAATGCTACACAAAGAATCCATTGCCGATGAATTAATTCACTTAGGTGACGAAATTGTTTTTCGTAAAGTGAAAACATTTGTTATGCGAGATTCCTTGGGCTTTCAAAATAATGCCGAAGCAAAAAGTAATACCTATCAATTTGGCGTTATACGTTCCGGTACTATAATAGACCTTATTGCTTCTATCAATATGGCCGAAATATACACTGAAATAAAACCGAGTTCAGATCCATTTTATTTAGTTAGTTTCAATTATTATCTGCAAGCCAATCCTATAAATCCTACATATTATAATAAGCGCAGAGCTTATTTTCCTATATCGGCTACAGGTGAATATGCTCTATTGTCTATACCTGAAGAGGATAATCCTACCCTGCAACATAACGGTAGGGATAATTTCTATGCTGTTTTGCTTAATAACACGGGAGCCCAGGTAGCGGTAAATTTTCCTGCTGCATACACATCTATGGCTGGAAATATAACTATTAGGTTGAAAGATAATTTAACCGATTACAATAAATTAACTGCCTACTACCCCAATGCGGCTATATCTTATCCTGTTGTAGAGTTACAAACTGAAAAAGCAATCGGCAACTGCCTTGCTTACTTAAGAATATTAAATGCAGGAAAGGGATTTTTTAGCAGACAGTGGATTCATCTATCAGAAAATTCTGTATACAGCTGGTCTGAAAACGATCCTGTGTCCGGAACTTCCAACTGGTGGATAGATGAAACAGGTCTATACAGTTTTTTAAAAGGCAGCGGTGAATATTTCCTGTTAAGCCCTTTGGAAAATCAACAGGAAATATCCGTCCCCTTAGATGGAAGCGTTAATAGTGTATTTTTACAACAGGTCTGGTTCGATTTACGCTCAATTTCTTTACCGGAAACCCAGATGAAAGTTAATATCGCTCCCGATATTTCTTCCATACTGGCCGATTACTTTCAAAATAATCCCTATTCTTTCAATTCCCCTGTGCAGGCATTCGTAATCAATTTTTATAAAGATTCTGAACTTATAGCTACCCTACCTGAAAATAACTGGATCGAATTTGGCTTTTTCACCAACCAAACAGAGAATAATAAAAACCGCCTATTTAGTGTTTGTCGTAATAACCTTCAGGATATTATTACTTATAAAAGCCCAGGAACAAGCTATGATGCCAATCATTATATCCAAGTTAATTCCTATATCTATTCTGGGATAACATCTTCTGCAGCATATCTTTATGGCTGTTTACAAACAGCTCCCTCGCAGTTGAAAGTTCCTTATTATAAAAATCGCCAATACCTGCAAACCGAAAATGCCATTATTAGTTGGTGGAATGCCGATAAAACTGATTATGATTATCTTATTCTAAATTTAAAACCTGCTTTTCCCAATCATCCTTGGCTGAAAGGAGAACCGTTTTATATCAGCGCAGCGAGTTCATTAGCCGATTTTTGTTTCTATACGCATAATGAAAAGCAAAGCTCTTTGCCTTCGGGTTTTTATCTTGCTTTACCTGTTTTCAACCCGCAAGAAAATTATCTTCTATTTTCCACTTTTCCTTATTCGCGCCTAAAAAATTATCTGCAGGGAACAGCAAATTGTTATGTCCAAAAGAACTGGCTGAATATCTATCCCGAATTTCCCGGGATGATTATTAATTGCAAAATAAACTATACCAATCCGTTTAAACTGAGAACTTATTCCACAATGAACTTCTTCTGGAATGATCTCATTTTTTATACTTATGGCAATGCCCCTCAAGAAACAAACACAATTTTCAGCTTTTATAAAACTAATACACTTGCAGATCCCTATCGCATTCTTTCCAATCAATATAACCTCAGTTACTCTTCTGCTGTATATCAGGTAAGTTCAGATTCCGAAGAAAATTTTGCTCTCTTTCAGCCAGTGCTCTTTTTCCCACGCACTGCAAAAGGACAGAATCTGCTCTTTTATGAAAAAACAGAACCCTTCTATCGACTTTATGCTTTTTATGAAAGCGCTTCTTACGATCCCTGGTATTTTTATATTGATAATGGATTTAATGGTATTGCTTTAGCTAATAGCGGTTCCTATGCCTCCTTTGTAGATAATAACCCTCATAATAGTGTAAGCGTTTCTGTTAGAAACTCCACTCAAGATGAAATCGTCTCACTCTATCAGGTACAGTTTGTGCTACCAAACTATTTTATTAATAAGGGTGTGCCTTCAGGGTCAATTCTCAATTTGAGCAAATTGAATTATGTTTCTGGAGTTGATAATCTCTTGGCAGCTTATCAGCTTAGTGTGTCAACTCCCACGGGAGAGCCAATTAATCCAGATTTTTACAATATTATCGGAGCACAACAAGAACCCTATATTTATCTCCCTATTACAGAAGTAGCTACTATTAAAACTGCTCATTTGTTTTACCGCGATCAATTAGGAAATGTAACAGAACTAAACCGAGTGGATAGTTTTAGCGCTAATTATGCGAATGAATATATTGTTGTAGGAAATTGCTTTATCTGTACTGTTCCCAATCCGGGGATTTTTTATATCACCAAATTCTAAATGTAGTTCCCTGAGTGAGGAATCAGCTGTAGTTATTAGTTGAAAGTGTATTTAATTTGGCTATTTTTTATTCTTATACTGGCTTAAAAATTCTCTAACGATTCCCTTATCTCGTTAAGGAAGTGTTAGAGGATCGTTAGAGGATCGTTAGAGAATCGTTAGAGGATCGCCTAAGAAGATGTGAGGCGTCCTCAAAAGATTAACAACGAAACAGAGGTAAATAAACCTCACGCAGATTTCGCAGATATATTTTTTAGCCACCGAAAACACCGAAATAATAGATAATCCTCCAAATTAGATAGGGCCTGGGAATTATCATTCGGGGAAAATGCTATCAATTTCTAATATAAAAAAGAACCCCCGAGCTGTAAAAGTTCAGGGGGTTCCAATTTGACTATTTACTTCCAAGCAAAGCTGGAAGAGCTTTAGCTGCAGAAGTTATTTCATCATTATCATTTTCTTGGTGCTGCTGTATTTTCCAGCTTGCATCTTATAGTAATAGATACCACTGGAAACAGAACGACCATTATCATCGGTTCCGTTCCAGACGATAGTATGATTTCCGGGTTCCTGAATACCTTTCACTACGGTCTTCACTAATTGACCTTTAACATTATAGATTTCAATAGTTACAGGTCCTTTTTCTTTAACACTGTAAGAAATGGTAGTTTCCGGATTGAAGGGGTTAGGATAGTTGTTGTGCAAAGCGGTAACAACTACAGGAAGTTCAGGATCATTAACATCGTTCCCCATAATTGAAACATCATCAACACAGAAGAAGAAGGCATCATTGGAAAGGCATTGAATACCAATGTAAAGAGGTCCTGGCTGTGTAATTTGATAGGTGTATTCAGTCCATTCCACCGGTGCTTGAATATAATTTGGACCGCTAATGATAGTGAAGCTACTGGGAGTAGTATTATTAGAAATACCTACTTTGAATCTTTCCAATCCATAGTCATCTACATAACTTCTTGCCCAGAATTTGATGGAACTTGCTCCTGACAATTGCGGAGTAATCATCCAGTCATTATTAGGAGGAGTGGTTGAGGCAAAACTGCAAGCCATTTTGTTTCCTCCGTGAGCTGTAAGAGAAGTAAGAGGTGGAGTTGTAGTAGTAGGATTGAAGATTATAAATGCCATCGGACTATAGGCATTTTCCCAGGCATAACCTTGAATACCATAAGTTCCGCTTAGGTCCACATCAACCAGTGTCCAAGGAGCAAAAGTTAAAGTGAAATCAGGATAGGTTTCAAAGCCATCACTAAACAAATCTGAGGTTGGAGGCAACTGGAAGTTTACAGTAGTGGTTTGACCGGTTACAACTATGATACCAGAATGCGTAACGGAAGCATAATTGGGATGGCTAGCAGTTACACTATGAACTCCAGAAAGCACTGTCATACTATATGCACCGCTGGCATTGGTTGTAGCAGTAACATCTTCGCAGGTAACAGTAGCTCCAGAAATTGGTTGATTTTGCATATTGCGAACAATACCGGCAATAGTTCCAATTTCATGATACAAAGGCAACGCATTAGACAAAGCGGCAACGGAATAAGCTCCACCTGTGTAAACTGCCTTTACTGCCCATTTATAAGTTCCATCCGGTAATGAAGCCCAACCTTCATCTGCAAAGCTTAAAGCAGTAATAGGAGTGCCGGTTAAAGAAGTCCAGGCACTTTCATTGGTTTCCTGACCTTGCAGTAAACGCCATACCTGATAACCAACCAGAACTCTGTCATCGGTAGATTTTATAGATTGAACAGTTTCATTATTATGGGAGATAGATTTAGCCATACCTTGAGGTAAGGATTTAGTTCTCTGTAGAACTGTTCTAATCCCTTCAAAAGAGGGTGCAGCTGTAGGTGCTGCCCAACCAACGAAACCTTGGATATTCCAGTTGTAATCCAGATCAGGATTCTGCTCAATTAGAGTGGTCCAGGAACCACCAAAATACATCATATTGCCAAAACCATTAACAGCAGGACCGGCATCACAACCGGCAGGATAACCGCTTGTTACAACATTACGGTAACCAAACCATAGTTCTTCATTACCTGTAACGAGAACAGGATTATTCAAGGTAACAGTATTATATGTGTCAAGAACTGGCGTAAAACCTTGATCTACAACCATATTAGCTGGAGCAGCAGCAGTTCCTCCAGTCCAAACGCGAACGGAGAAGGTTCCTGCCTGGGCAGGCCATACTTTGAGTGTATATAAGCTCATTCCGGCATAATCAGCAAGAGCGGATGCAGGGTAGCGAATGTATACATCAAAGTCATTTGCACTACCAGTACCTATGCTATCATTATTTTCACCACTGTCATAGTGCAGCCATTCACCTCCCGCAGATCCAGGTGCCATCCAAGTAATATTGGCAATAGCTCCATTATCTGTTGCTTGAACATTTACAGGAGGTAAAGTGATTTCGGTAAGCACGAAGTTTTGAGTTGTGGTCTGCATACCTGTAATTACTACACCTGCCTGTGAACCGGATTGATAACCTTGCTTGGTACAAGTTACAGTATATGTTCCAGCATAAACGCCAAAACTGTAATGTCCGGTAGCATCGCTTTGACCGCTATATTCACCAGCGGTAATAGTGGCACCTTGAATAGGAAGATTTGTTCCGAATTCAGTAACTGTTCCGGTTAAGGTTCCCATCATACCTTTGTGAATTTCATTGGAGAATGCGGCATTGGAAAATACATTATTAGTATAAACAGCTTTCACAGCAAATTTATAAACACCGGAAGGTAAGGGCTGCCAGGCATTATCTACATAAGTAGTAGGAGTAATAGTAGAAGGAGTTAGAGTTGTCCAGTTTGCCTCATTACCTTGATCAGCAGCTAAAAGACGATATACTCTATAGCCAAGCAAAACTCTGTTATTTTCAGTAGGCCTTTCTACGCTTAGAACGGGCTCACTGATTGCAGGATTCTTTATCCTGTCACGACTGATAGGCAAAGAAGGATAAACCATTTTGGGTGTTGAATTATTTACTTTGGAAGCTGCTAATAGTTCCTCTGTGCTGAATTTCAGAACATTATCGGGCGTACCGATAAGGATATCATCCACGAACCAAACATACCACATTCCATCAGCGGAAGGCGGATCATCGGCATGCCAGGCAAGCTTAATTTGCTGTCCGGTATAGGAAGAAAGATCAATAGTAATTGGAGTGGCATAATAATTCCATCCGCCTGTTAAAGCAGTTGCATCCCAAAGAACAGTCCAAGTATTGCCATTATCTGTAGAGACCTTAATATAATAGTGGTCATTATTAGTTGAACCAAGATAGACATAGCTCCAGAATTGTAAAACAGCATTTCCGGGGCAAGAGAATTGAGGTGTAATCAACCATTCATCCTGATGGTTATAACTCCACCACATAGCTGCTTGATAAGATCCACCATGAGGTGGAACTGCAGGAGTAAGAGCTATAGTTCCTACCTGACACCAGGTTGGATAGACGCCTGTAGTTCCAGGAGCACTTGTATCTGTGATAATTTGACTCCAGTCAGTAGGCGGAAAGGTTGTGCCTTCAAAACCCTCTGTAATTGTTTGAGCATTAGGATTGGGTGGTTGCCAGGTAACGGTTACATTAGTGAAATTAGCAGCTTCTTCAGCAACTACTCCATAAGGAGGAAACGCCAATTCGTTAACCGTAATATCACCCATATTCACATTTGTTGTTCCAACTACAACCTGACCCGTTGCCGGTTGATAACCAGTAGCAGTAGCAACATAGTTATAGGTCTGATTGGCAAAAACATTGGGAATAGTGAAGTTTCCGGTTGCATTGGTAGTTGCCTGATAGGGTTCATAACCACTTAAGGCAATTGTAGCACCAGCCAAACCAACCGTGGGTTGATCGCTTCCTACAATACGTCCACTAACCGTAACTTGAGGTAATAGGGTAAGCTCAAAGTTTTGGGTTGTGGTTTGATCTTCCACGATAGTTACAGTATGCGTAACTTCATTATAGCCATGTTTGGTAGCCATAACCTGTTGTGTTCCTACAGGCACATATGGTAAATTATAAGAACCGTCGGCAGCAGTAACTGTATGGAAAACTGTTCCGATAACGGTAACAGAAGCACCTTGTAAAGGAGCTGCAGCAGAAGTAACTACACCGGTAAGAGAACCCATATCTGAAATGGTCATATACAATCTGGCATTAGCTCTATTGGTAGAAGTGGTTCCAGTTGTTGCAGCAGAGGCAGGTGAGCTATCACTTTGGAACCGTAAGCAGCTGGAGTAAGCAGTAAGAGTGTAAGGAACAGAAGCATTTTGAGTATAATTACCAGGAATTAAATCGGTGCAGATATCTATTAGGAGATTAGAAGCACCATTCCAGAAGAAAGGAGTAGTGAAAGTATGAATGTTCCAACCCGTGGTAGGCAGGAAGCTGGCACTATTCCATACGGTAGTATATTCCCCTACTTCAAAAGTTGTGGTTAGTTCGGTCTGGTCTGTATGCTTTACTTTAATAGTATAGTTCGGCATAGCGGAACAGGTATTCAATGAGGTTACATTAAATGCCAAAGAAGTAATCAAACCAGGTGCGCCACCCGCGGCATAGATATCAGCTGCAGTGTATAAATATTGCTGACGGAAATTTTTATAGTATGTTCCGTAAGGTGTGGGAGCACCAGTAGTGCTATTTGTGGCAGTTCCCTGACCGATTTGCACCACAGTTTGTCCTGCTTCCATTACTTGCACAGTAAAGTTTGCTGTTTGATTATTGGTAGCAATTTCATCCCCAGCAAGTTCTACTACACCATATAAATAGGTAGTTCCCACAGCAGTGGGATTCCAACTAAGGTCAAAGGTAGCTGTCTGCAAAGTAGCAATTGAGGTTCCGGGAACACTGGCAATTTGCACTCCGCCTTCTTTCATCAGTTTTACGGTGTAGTTGGTCTGCGTAGCAGTTCCATTATTTTTCACAGTGATCGTGTAGGTTGCAGGTGAACCAACATTGGGTGTTGAACTTCCAGTAATGCTAAGGCAAGCCAAATCATTTACAATCTGCTGTCCGGTATAGAAAATAGTGGTTTTGGGAACCTGTCCAACAGGAGTAGTTCCGGCAGGTGGATTGGCAGGATCGTAAGGAGTGCTATCACTTTGAACTTTTAAAGTGCGATTGGTACCAATGGTTAAGCCGTAAAAATTATCAGAAGATGAATAATAGTCATTATCCATTGGACGTTGAACCATCATTACCAAGTTTCCGGGAGTATGCATATAGGGTGTTTGCAAAGGAATGGTAATGGTGTTTATTCCGGAAGGATAAGTGATGTTGCCATCAAACACCAAAGTCATTTGAGTAGAAGGAATCCAGCCACCACTTAAATCTTGCACATTAGTGGAACCCAACCAAATTTTTGTCGCTCCGTTGGAAGGAGAATCAAAGAAGTTATTGTAAAAAGCCAAAGAAGTAATAGTTCCACTTACAAAGCCAAGTTCATCGGACAAGTAAATGGTCTCGGAGAGCGAGTTCTTCCAGAAGAAATCCATCGGAATTCGCATTGTCTCCGTTCCATCCGCAATTGTAACTGCTTGAATACCTGCCGGTTGAACAGCAATGCTCAAAGCAGGACTTTGGTTGTTGGAAGGTATTTCATCAGTTGCTAAAACAACTTTTCCATAAAGAGTAGTAGGACCTGCAACGCTGGGGGTCCAGTTAAAAGTGTAAGTAAGGGTTTGAGCTTCATTAATAGGCAAGCCGGGAAGAGAAGCAAGTTCTACATCACCTGTTTGCATCAGCTTAACAGTGTAAGTGTTTTGTGCATTCTGACCGTTGTTTTTAACGGTTACAACATACTGATAAGATTGGCCAACACTGGGAGTAGTATTTCCGGTAATGCTTAAGCAAGCTAAGTCATTACCGATACCTTGACCAGTGTAGAAGAAAGTGGTTTTGGGGAATTTACCGCTTGCGGTTGTTCCAGTGGGAGGATTGGCAGGATCATAGTCAACACTGTCACTGTAGATATTCAACGCGCGGTTTGTTCCAATTGTCTGACAGGCAAATAGATCAGATGAGGAATAGTATTCGGTATCCATAACCCGTTCCACCATCATCACTAAAACACCACCACTATATTGGAAGGGGGTAGTGAAAGTGATATTAATAGTGTTAGTTCCAGAAGGGAAATCCACATTGCCTGTGAAAACCTGAGTTAGTTGAGTGGAAGGTATCCATCCACCGCTCAAATCTGTTTGGGTAGTAATACCCAGCCAAATATTGATAGGCATACCTGGAAGATTAGAGGAGAAATTGTTATAAAAAGCAACTCCAGTAATACTTCCATTCACAATTAACAGCTCGTCCTGGTAGTATAAGCATTCAAAAAGTGAATTTTTGTAATACATATCTACCGGGATACGACCTGTCTGGTCTCCTGCGCCAATGGTTACTTCGCTGGCATTCAGCATAGGAACCATTAAGCCCAGAATGAATATCATCACGAGGAGTAATGATAGTCGTTTCATAGTTATCTCCTTTCCCATTTTTTTATTATTTTTGGGGTTATTTTTTTGTTCAGTTCCGAAATTACAGAACTCATACTGCCCTCGGAAACTGTTTCTTTAATTTTACTTTGGACATTATCATCCCGCCTTCTAAAAATAGCAGGAAACTACACACTATCTGCATAAGAATATATAATTCTCATTGGATACACTGATAAATTAATTCAAGAATTCTGTCAAGCAAGTTTTTTCCGGTTTGGAGTTTTAGACCCTATAAACAATCCGAACTTGGACTTTTTGCTTGCCACAAAAACAAAGTAAAAAAAAATGGCAGAACAAAATAGATATAGGAAGGAGGTTATTATGATCCACATTTTCAAAGTAAGCGGTCAGCGTTTTGTTCCGGCTTTAACTATGGAGGAAGCATTTTGGATACATCTGGAGAACCCCTCTCCGGAAGAAATTGAGCGAATTGTTAAAAAATATAATCTGGAAGAGGATTTTATAACCGACCTTCAGGATGCGGATGAAAATGCCCGTTTGGAATGGGATGAGGGAGCGTTGTTAACCATTTTACGAGTGCCTATTTATTATAAGCATCGTTCTGCCAAGATCTCTTTTGCTACAGCACCGATGGGGATAATTTCCACAGAAGATAAGTTGATTACAGTTTCTTTTTATGATAATGAAATCCTCACCCAATATCTGGAAGGCAAGCATCGTCCTTTTAATATCACACAGCAGAGTTTTTTACTGAATATAAACTTAAGGACAGCCATCTATTTTTTGAAGTTCTTAAAAGAAATCAACCGGCGTACTACTTTAATTGAAGATGAGTTGCATCAGTCAATGAAGAATAAAGAACTGATCCGTTTATTGCGTATGGAAAAATCCCTTGTTTATTTCAATACAGCGTTAAAATCCAACGAAATTATTTTGGAGCGTTTGCAAAGAACCCGCTGGTTATTGAACGATCCCGATGCTGAGGATATGATTGAGGATGTAATCATTGAAAACAAGCAGGCAATAGAGATGGCAAATATTTACAGCAGCATTTTAAGCGGAATGATGGATGCCTTTGCTTCTATCATTTCCAACAATTTGAATGTAGTAATGAAGTTCTTAACTTCTATAACAATCATCATTTCAGTACCGACTCTTATTGTAAGCATCTATGGAATGAATGTTCCTTTGCCTTTTCAGGAAAGCAACTTTGCCTTTGCCCTAATAATGGGAATTTCTGTTTTAATTTCCCTTATTTTGGTGCTGGTTTTCATTCACAAAAAATACTTTTAGCCACTTAAAAAAGGAGTCAACATTGTTTTACTTAAATGTAATAGAAACCTTTTCCGCAGCTCATTTATTGCGTGGTTATGAAGGTGCCTGCAGTAAACTGCACGGTCACAACTGGAAGGTGAGGGTTTGTGTGAAGACAAAAGAGCAGGATGAAATCGGAATGGCAATGGATTTCGGTGTTCTCAAAACTATTCTGTCTAACATACTAAATAACCTGGATCATTCTTATTTGAATGAGATTGTTCCGTTTACGGAAAGAAATCCCACTTCCGAAAATCTGGCTAAATACATTTATGAATGTATGGAAAAAGAGCTTCAGGATAAGCCCGTAGCCATCTCTGAAGTAGAGGTTTACGAATCCGAAAAAAGCAGTGTGATTTATAAAAATGATCAGATTTGTTGAGTCCTTTTTTGTTAAAAGTGCTATTGAACCGAGTGATTATCCGGCTTCTGCTTATCCCGAATTTGCTTTTGCGGGTAGAAGCAATGTAGGTAAATCCACACTTATCAATTTATTAACCAATCATAAAGGGCTTGCTAAAACATCATCCACTCCTGGAAAGACACGCTTATTGAATTTCTTTTTAATTCGTTATAAGATAGACGATAATGATAGTTCCGGCTTTTTGCAATTTACCGATTTACCGGGTTATGGCTATGCCGAAGTAAGCCAAGCAGAACAGGAAAAATGGCGGCGGATGATCAATAAATATTTTGAACAGCGCAAGCAATTGCGTTCTCTAATTGTTATTGTAGATATTCGTCATCCGGCAGACAGCAAAGATATTATGCTACTGGAAATGTTACGCTTAAGAGGTATTGACTATTGTATCGTAGCTACCAAGGCAGATAAAATTCCCAAAACCAAAGTAGCCAAGACGGTGAAAGACCTGGCAAAGGGTTTGGGCTTGAAGGAAGAGCCAATTTTTCCTGTTTCGGCACTTAATAATACAGGTCTTGAGCCACTTTATAACTGGTTTCAAAATAAATTAAGCTAAAATGCATACAGATAACAAATTTGATCTCATCGTTGTGGGAGCAGGTCATTCCGGAATTGAAGCATCCCTGGCGGCAGCTAAAAGAGGGTTGAAAGTTGCTCTCTTTACCATTAAAATTGAAGCTATAGGCAGAATGAGCTGTAATCCATCCATCGGAGGTCCTGCCAAAGGTCATCTGGCAAGAGAAATAGATGCCTTAGGTGGTGAACTGGCAAAAAGTGCCGACCTTTCCGGAATTCATTTTCGGATGCTGAATAGAAGTAAAGGTCCGGCTGTTTGGGCTCCGCGTTCTCAAAATGATCGTCAAAAATACCATCTGCTGATGCGAGAAGCAGTAGAAAAACAGGAAAATATCCATTTAATTGAAGCAACCATAGAAGAAATAATTGTAGAAAATGGTTGTGTTAAAGGGGTAATAAGCCAAATCGGACATTGCTATTATGCTCCTAAAATTATTTTGGCAACCGGCACTTTTTTGCAGGGAAAAATCCACATTGGCAAAATAAGTTATGCCGGAGGACGCAGTGGAGAGCCATCTGTAGAATATCTTTCCCGTTCTTTATCTGCTTGGGGATTAAAAGTTCGCAGGTTTAAAACGGGAACTCCACCTAGAGTGGACTTGCGTTCTGTGAATTATAACAAACTGGAAGAACAAAAAGGGGATGAAAATCCTCAGGGCTTTTCTTTTTACCGGGATATTGAAATTAAGAATCTGGTTTCTTGTTATATAACACACACTACGGAAGAAACGCATCAAATTATTAGAGCCAATTTAACTGAATCCGCTCTTTACTCCGGAATAATTAAAGGCATCGGACCGCGTTACTGTCCTTCTATTGAGGATAAAATAGTGAAATTTCCCCAAAGGGAAAGTCATCACATTTTTATTGAACCGGAAGGGCTGAATACCTTTGAAGGTTATGTAAACGGCATTTCTACTTCGCTTCCAGCAGAAATTCAGGAAAAAATTGTGCATAGTATTCCGGGTTTAGAGGAGGCACGTATTTTACGCTATGCCTATGCTATAGAGTATGATTTTATTGATCCGGAAGAAATAGATAGTTCTCTGCAGTGCAAAAAAATAAAGGGCTTATACCTGGCAGGACAGATAAATGGCACTTCCGGTTATGAAGAGGCAGCAGCACAAGGTCTTTTAGCAGGTATAAATGCTTCTCTGGCTTTGGAAAATAAAGAACCCCTTATTCTAAAACGCAGTGAGGCATACATCGGAGTTCTAATTGACGATCTTGTAACCAGGGGAACAAATGAGCCCTATAGAATGTTTACTTCGCGTGCGGAATACCGTTTACTTTTACGTCAGGATAATGCCGATGAGCGTTTAATGCCGGTTGGTTACAAATTGGGATTGGTAGAAGAAAGTCGTTGGCAAAGGTTTTTGCAGATGCAAGAAATTTTACGGCGGGAACTGAAATACCTGAAACAGCATAACTGCCTGCCAAATGGAGAAATAAAAGAGCCCATCCGTTTTGCTCAATTATTGAAAAGACCCGAAATTTCTTTTAATGACCTCCAAAATTACGGTTACAAAATTCCGGCGGATGTTAATAGTGATATTCAAAATCGCCTTGAACTGGAAATTAAATATTCCGGCTATTTAAACCGAATGGAAGAAGAAATTCAAAAGTTCCAAAATGCTGAAACAATTGCCATTCCTGAAGAGATGGACTATTTTAGCATTCCCTCTCTGGCTTATGAAGCACGCGAAAAACTTAGTAAAATCCGTCCTAAAAATATAGGGCAGGCAATGCGAATTCCGGGAATAAATTATAGTGATAGCGTTGCCCTAATGATTTGGTTGCGCAAAAATGCCAAAAAGGAAGCCAAATGAATATTATTGCCTTAATTCCAGCTCGTTATAATTCAACGCGTTTTCCCGGAAAACCCTTGGCATTGCTGAAAGGAAAACCGATTATCCAGTATGTATATGAACGCGCTGCAAATTCCGGTTTATTTAATACTGTGTGTGTAGCAACGGATAATATCTCCATTTTAGAAACAGTTAAGTCATTCGGAGGCAAAGCGGTTTTAACAAAAGAAAGTCATCCCAGCGGTTCAGACCGCATAGCTGAAGCGCTACAATATTTTCCGCAAGCAGAATTGGTTTTTAATGTTCAGGGAGATGAACCGCTTATTGAAAAAGAACCCTTACAAAAGCTTATTTCCGCTTTTGAAGATAGAAAAGTGCAGATGGCAAGTTTAATGACCGTGATTGAAGACCGGGAAATGATATACAATCCAAACATTGTAAAAGTTGTAACTGATACGCAAAATTATGCTTTGTATTTTTCCCGTTCCGTTATTCCTTTTCAGCGAGACAGTCAAATAGACCTTAAATATTATCGTCACATTGGTGTTTATGCCTATTCTCCGGAATGTTTGCACCGATTTGTATATTTGTCACCCTCTATATTAGAGAGGACAGAAAAATTGGAACAGCTAAGAGCTCTGGAAAACGGAATTCCTATTAAAATGGTAGAAACCAGTTATCAAGGCATCGGAATTGATACACCACAAGACCTGAAAACAATAGAGAAACTGCTTTCTGTTACTTGATATTAGTTTTTGAATGAAAGTTTTTTGTCATTCCTGCGCAAGCAGGAATCCAGAGAAGAGAAGAATTATGAATAAGAACAAAAGCAAAGTCCTAACTATCATCTTTTTAGCTGCCAGTGTTTTTGTCACTGCAGTTCCTGTAACTATTTTGCATACTAACGACACCCATGGTACCTATCTACCTCAAAATTCAAGGTTTGGCAAAATTGGCGGTTATGCTGTTCTGGAATATTATTTGAATGCAGAAAGGGAAAAGACATCAGCAGCGCTTTATCTGGATGCCGGAGATCAACAAACGGGCAGCATATTTGCTTCGCAAAATTATGATAATGCAATTGGTGGAGCTGTTATAAAGGTCTTTAATTATCTAAAATTAGATGCTACAACTTACGGTAATCACGAGTTTGATTATTCGCAAGACAACACAATCAAACTTAGGGAACTGGCAAATTATCCTTTTCTCAGCACTAATATTCTGGATAAGAATAATCAACCCTTTGGCGGAATTCCCTATAAAATATTTTCCTTGGATTCCTTGCAAATTGGTGTAATGGGATTAACTTTAACCGAACTGCCGGAAAAAGTGAAAAGGGAAAATATTGCCGGATTAACCATTCTGCCTTATAAAGAGGCAATAGATAAGTATATTGAAGAAGTAGACAAACAGAGCGATCTGATAATACTGCTTACCCATAACGGCTTTGAAGCGGATTCCTTATTGGCAACCGTTTTGGATAACCGGGTGGATTTAATTATTGGAGGTCATTCCCATACCGTTATTTCTGAGCCCTGTCAAGTGAATGGAATTTATATTGCCTCCACCGGAAGTTATCTAAACTATTTGGGTGCCATCAATTTAGAAGTGCAAAACGACCGCATTATAGCTTATGCAAGCAAACTTATTCCCTTGCTGGAACCGGAAAATTTACCTATAACACCCTTAAATCAATTTGTGCAAACAATGGCAGACAGCATAGAAAAAGAAACGGGAAAAGTTATTGCCCATATTCCAGTGGACTGGATTCCCGATAAATTTAAGGAAACAGCAGTTTCCCGATGGGCTGCTGAGGCATTAAAACAGGAATATTATGAATCCTGTAAACCCGATTTGGCTATTATTAATAACGGAGGCATCAGAAAAGTTATTCCGGCAGGACCTGTTACCCTCAAAGATATGTATGAACTATTTCCCTTCAATAATTACATTGTCCTGTTTTCCTGTTATGGAAGAGATTTATTGACTATGGAAGCACTTAATAAAGAAATCGCTAAAAACAAACCCTACGATATTGTGCAAACAAGTTCAACGGAATGGAAAAAGAAAAAGCGTCTGTTCGGTTTGCTGAAACCCAAAGAGGTCTATTATATCAATGGAAAACCGGTTGATCCGAATAAAATATACCGCGTTGTTAGCTTTGACTATGTTTTGGGTCAGTGGGATAAATATTTGGGTTTTAAGCCCTTTGATGTCCAGGAAACAGGTGAACTCTTTACCGAAGTGATGATTAGACAAGTAAAAAAAATGATAAATGAAGAATGAAATTAACAAGGAAAACCTATTAGAATTGAGAATTGGGGGGGAGTTTTGACTCTAAACCGACCCTTTTGTGTTTGCAACTATATTCTGAGGTAACAGGAAATTTTCTTCGTTGCCTTCTACTTTCAAAGCTGAAGCTCGGTTTAGAGTTAAAACGAAAGTATTCCCCGAAGTCACAAATTCTGAACAATTCCTACCCCACATTTCTGGAGCGGCTGAATATATATTTTTTCCGTGACCGTGGAATTCGTGAGTTTGTTGTAGCTCGGTTGCAAGTGTGCAGTTTTTTGTTTTAACTCACAATTTTTTAACTCGTAAACAAGTTATAACTCGGTTGCAAATGAAGATGTTTGTGGGATGTGTGTACCTGGAGGGCAAGTGAAAATTGTGAGTCAAAACAAGTAGAGGGGGGAGTTTTGACTCTAAACCGACCCTTTTGTGTTTGCAACTATATTCTGAGGTAACAGGAAATTTTCTTCGTTGCCTTCTACTTTCAAAGCTGAAGCTCGGTTTAGAGTTAAAACGAAAGTATTCCCCGAAGTCACCAATTCTGAACAATTCCTACCCCACATTTCTGGAGCGGCTGAATATATATTTTTTCCGTGACCGTGGAATTTGAGGGAATGCTGTAGCTCGGTTGATAGTGTGCAGGGTTCTTGTTTTAACTCACAATTTTTTAATTCGTAAACAAGTTATAACTCGGTTGCAAATGAAGATGTTTGTGGGATGTGTGTACCTGGAGGGCAAGTGAAAATTGTGAGTTAAAATAGAATATGCACCGGGGTTAAAACCCGTTGTTATCCAACTGCCATCACTACAGGATTTATCTTATTATATAAAGTTTATGAATATTAAAACTATATAAAATATGGAGTTACAGATATAATATTTTCTTCTTCCCCCTAAATTTTCCTAACTCCTATTAACTAAATATAATTCCATTTTCTTCCTTAATAGCATTGCTTACTCATTGCTTACCCATTGCTAATCCCATCCGTAATGGGTAAGCAATGCTTCAGCAATTCAAGCTGGGAAAAGCTCTGAAAACAATGGACTTTACTTAACCCCCAAACATCAACCCAACCTTTAGGATGGGTGGATGATGGGTAACAATTAAGAACGGTGTAATAAATTGTGTAGCCGGAGCTCCGCAAAATCAAAAACTTTTTTTCTTGCGGAAGAACTGCGTCCTCCGGCTACATTTTTGCGGTTTATTCAGACAATAATTCTACATTTAAAAGCCCGGTTTGTAACAGAGGCATCCTGTTAATAATCCGATTTCCTTTAATAAACCAGGCGCCTCCACAGTATCTTTCTTCTTCTATGGCATTTTCCTCAACGCAATTGCAGACCATTATCGGTTTACCAAGTTTTTGATATTCATTTAGATAGAAGGGAAATTCTTCTTCGTCCCAATTTTTCTGAAAGTCATCCCTGCAGGGAAAACTCCTTGCCATAATATGTAAATAAAAATCCGGTTCTGCCTGGATAAGACAATTAAGTATTTCCGGTTCAAACAAATCCCCGCAGATTAAAACTCCGATTTTACCGTAAATAGTATCTGCAATCCCCGGAGTATTTCCGCAGGCATAGTCGTTTGAGGTAACTTCTGAAGGTAGCCAACCCCTGGATATTCTGTGATAATGAACAGCAATCTGCCCAAATTTGTCAAACAAGACAAAGCTGTCATAAATACAGCCCTTTTCTTTTTCCAAAAAGCCAAAACCGATTCCTATGGAGTATTGTATCGCTTTTTGCTGTAAGGATTTTACTTCAGAAGAATCCATTGCAAGGCAATTTTGGCTATCCTGAGTGTAGATTCCTGTAATGTTCAAACCCCCTAAAGCGGCTTCAGGAAAAATTATCAGGTCGCTTTTTTGCGCACCTGCTTCTTCTATATAGCGATGCATTGATGCAATTGCCTGGTCTATTTTTTCTAGGACAGGAAAAACACAAGCGGATATTTTCATTTTGTTGTTCTCCTTTTTTGTGGAGGAACGGTGTCCTCCGGCTACACTTTGTTTTTGTTTTAGCTCACAATTTTTTAATCAGGAAATCAGTGCAAGCTCGATTGTAAAATTTCCCGAGGGGCTTACGCCACCTTCTACATCGTTGTTTCGCCCTGACGGGCTTTTGGTGAAAAAGAAAGGTAAAAAGAATAGAACTTCAGGGGCTTTCATTTTACGAGGGGCTAACGCCACCATCGCTATCATTGTGTCGCCCTTTGGGCTTTTAATGTATCTCAACCGTCTAAACCTTTTCAACTGTCTAAACCCTCTCAACCGTCTAAACTTTCTCAACCTTTTTTAATTTTCAATTCTCAATTTTAACCTATTTTCCTTGTAAATTTCATTTTTCCTTCTGTTCTTCATTCTCTTTTCTCTTTGTGAAAAAAACCTCAGAATTCAAGGTTGATAGTAACCGGACCTTCATTTACAAGTTCTATCTGCATTTTTGCGGCAAAAATACCTGTTTGGACATTAATATTGTTCTGTTTAAACAGATGCACAAATTCCTCATAGAGTTCTTTTGCTTTTTCCGGAGAAGCAGATTGGGTAAAATCGGGTCTGCGTCCCCTTTTACAATTGGCATAGAGGGTAAATTGAGAAATAACTAAAACCGAACCCTGAATATCTAAAACACTTTTATTCATTTTGTCATTTTCATCATTAAATATACGCAGTTCCAAACATTTCCGCACAGCAAGAGGTAAAATTTCAAAGGCATCGTTAGTAGCAAAACCGACAAAAATTAGAAGACCGTTCTCTATTTTGCCGACAATTTCGTTATCTACATAGCAGATTGCTTTACTAACTCTTTGCAGGGTAATACGCATCAGTCAATTTTAAAGCCATGCACTTCAAAGCAGCCGGTATCGTCAATCCAGATAGACCCTTCTTTAAAAGGAGGAATATAAATTCCAAGGCGTCCAAAACGGGCACCTGGTTTAATAAAACCGGCACTAATTGTAGCGCGTTCCCAGTCCTCGTTTACTTTGGCTTTTATTTTGAAACGATTGACAATTTTGCCATTTTCTTTAAAGACAATAAAGCGTAACTGTGGTCGTGGCGGATGAGGAGAATTAGTTTTAAAATAACATCTTAAATAATAACCCCCATAGCGACGCACATTAAATGGCTCACTTAAAATCAAAACAGAATTATCAGAAGCATCAATCCGCAGAGATGTTTTCCCTTCCAAAGTCACTTCCGGATCAATAACTACAGGGCTTTCCCTGGTCTCCTTGGGATTAAGAATAACCATCCAACCCTTTAAAGCTTCTTCTCCAATAGTGGAATAGGGACTGAAACTATTATTCTTAATCAGGTTTGGGCTATCTTTCACATCCCGTTCGGTGAAACTTAAAGTAGTAACTGTAGAACAGGAGCCGATAAAAATTAACAGCAAGACCAATAAGCAAGGACCAAATAAACGCTTAGTCATTTAATAAAACCCCTTTCGTTTAAATATTTTAGAACAACTCCCACGGCAATAGAATTTACTAATAAATTAGAACCTCCATAACTTATAAACGGTAACGGAATCCCCGTGGCTGGAACCAGACCAATATTCATTCCAATATTGATGAAGGTCTGAAACATAAGATAAGCCGAAATACCTGCCGTGGCAACTTTTCTTTCGCGCACCTTCAATTCTCCGAGATTATGAATAAGACGCAAGAAAAAAGCCACAAACAACAACAGTAAAAGCATACAACCGATAAAACCGAATTCTTCCCCCAACACGGAAAAAATAAAATCCGTATGATGTTCCGGTAAAAATTTCATATTCTTTTGCGTTCCTTTCAGCCAACCTTTGCCAAAAACAGAACCGCTACCAATAGCAATTTTGGCTTGAATAATTTGATAACCCGCTCCTAAAGGATCGCGAGTGGGGTCCATAAAAGTTAAAATCCGATTTTGTTGATAATCCTTCAATCCAATCCAAAACACAGGTGTTATCAAAGCTATAAAAACATTGATGATGCCCGAAACAGTAATCGCTACCCAGGAAAGATGGGATTTTAACAATAAAATAACCAAAATCGCAATCCAAAAAGGAATGGCAGGCAACCAAACAGAACTGATTACACTTATAACCGGACTGATTATCAAGAGAATAAAATATAGCGGAACATCCGCTGCAATCAACATTGCAATTAGCGCTGCCCAAAAAACAAGAGTTGTGCCAAAATCAGGTTCAAGAATAATAAGCAAAGCAGGCAATAGAGTTAACAAAAAGCCATAAAGTATCTGCTTGTATTCATTTAAATTCTCTTTGGAAATAACTTTGGCTACTAATAAAATGGTAAGTAATTTGGCACTTTCCGAGGGCTGAAGATTTATTCCTCCTAAAGAAAACCAACGGTGAGCTCCACTCACTGCAGGCGTGAAAAACACTAAAATTAAAGCCAGGATATTAAGAATATAAAGCGGTAAAATTAGAAGGTCAAAAATAGGCATCGGAAGGCGTAACAGCAAAAGAATTACTCCTAAAGAAAGGAATGCAAAGATAATTTGTTTCCACCAGTTGTTTTCTGTGTGTATCTGACCCCCGATAACCGTTGTAGAAGCACTGAAAATAATTAAACAGCCAAAAATAATCAACAGCAGTAAAAGAGTAAAAAGCACAAAATCAAACTTTTTTCGGTTAATGAACATTACTCTCTTCCTGGGGTTGGCTTACAGAAGGTTCCGTTTCCGGTGTTAAAAATCCGCTATCCTCTATTCCCTGTTCCTGTTCTTCTTCCTCAATTCCTTCGGCAGTTCTGAATTGAGGAGGCAAAGGTGCAACCTGTTTAATAATTTCCAGATTACCCATATAATAGTTAAAAATCTTAGCTGTTAGAGGAGCAGCCATAGCTCCGCCGCCACCTGCATTTTCCAAAAAAACGGTAACTACAATTTCCGGTTTATTTGTAACCAGATAGCCACAAAACCAGGCATGTGTTTTTCTGCCCATCACATTTTCTGCGGAACCGGTTTTACCGTATATTGTGGCTCCGTTAATTCTGGCATTAGCTCCTGTTCCACCTGGAGCATTTACAACAGACCATAAACCCTGTTGAATTGTTTTCAGGGTTTCCGGTTTCATAGGTAACTTCTTTTTTGTTAAAGGCATAACCTGTTCGCGGGTAAGGCGCCCCCTGCCTACAGTTTGTTTTAATAAATGTGGCTGAACCCATAAACCATTATTGGCTATAGCTCCATAAAAGGCATTTATCTGTAAAGGTGTTGTTAGCACTTCTCCCTGGCCAATTGCCAAATTAACTTTGTGTCCTATAATACCTTCCTGTTTGCCAAAGGTCTTTCTGTACCATTCGGTATTGGGAAAAAAACCCTGCCTTTCATTAGGCAAATCAATCCCTGTTCTTCCATACAAATGTGAATCGCGCACATAGTTATAAAAATCGTCCAAATTTATCTTCAACGACAAATCGTAAAAATATGTATCACAGGATACCCTTAAAGCGTCAACAATACTGGTACTACCATGCCCACTGCTATACCAACAACGGAAAAAACGGTTGCCAACTTTAAGTCCTCCAGCACAAAAAGCCAAACGCGTTTCCGGTGTAACCAAACCCCTGTCCAAACCGATTCCTGCGGTTACAGGTTTAAAAACGGAACCCGGAGGATAAGTTCCGTAGATGATTCTATCCATCATTGGCTTTTCTGCACGATTCAGATACTCCCAGGTTTCGGGCGAAATTTTTTGCATAAAGAGATTAGGATCATAATCCGGCTTGCTAACATAAGCAAGAATACCTCCGCTGCGAATGTCACTTACAACAATTGCTCCTTTCATTCCTTCGGGAAAAATACCGGCAACAAATTCCTGCAGATCATTATCAATAGTCAACACAAGAGAAAGCCCATTCAAGGGTTCTATATATCCCCCTTCTTCAAAAAGCTGTAAACTATGTCCTTGAGCATCTACCTGAACAATTTCCCTGCCGTCTTTTCCGCGTAAAAGAACTTCGTAATAGCGTTCCAGACCTGTTTTTCCGATATAGCTATTGAGGGAATAATCCTCTTTCTGATAAAGTTCATATTCTTGCTCGTTAATCCTTCCTACATAACCGGTAAAGTGATTAGGATAAAGATAATTGCGGGTGGAGCCAATGCGAAAGGAAAGCTCCGGATAATAATTCAGTTCTTCACTTAAAGTCAGCACCGTTTCATAAGGGATATTATCTGCCAGCAAGATTTCTTCGTAGGTCTTAAACCTCTGTTTAAAGATGAGGTCTTTCAATTCACTTTCAGAAATGCCGAAATTGCGTTCCAGAAATTTGCTTAAATCAGGTAAATTCTTTATCTTGCCGCTTGTTAAATAGAGATTTTGAGAAGGCACATTTTGCACTATAGGTCTATATTTATGGTCATAAATTTCTCCCCGGGTGGCAGTTATTCTTCTAATACGGACAAAGTTGCTTTCCGCAATGCGTTGATATTTAGCTCCTTCAACAACCTGCAAACGAAAAAGAGATATAGCCAAAAGAAGAAAAAGAATTGCCAGAACAAGGGAAAAGGTTACAGTCGTTTGATTTTTAATCATTGCTGATGTTTAAACGGACTTTGCTTAAAAGCTGCAAACCCCAAAAAACAATTAAAGATAACAAAACATTATAGCCAAAACCAAGCAGTGATTTTGTTAAAAGCGGACTGGCAAAACTGAAAGTTACCCCGAAAACAAGCAATTGAATAATAGAGAAAAGCAGATTGACAATTCCAATAGTGAGCATCTTGGCTACAAAACTTTCCATCTCAAAGGGCTTGCGAAATTCATTGATGGCTAAAGCCAACAGACAAAATACAAAGGCATACAAGCCAAAAGTCATCGGATTTACCGAATCAAACATCAGTCCAATAATAAAAACCACAATCAAAGCAAGGTCTCGCGGACGAGTCCAAACCGTATAAATCAACCAAGGTAAAAGAATATTAGGAATAACATTCCAGATAGCTAAAGCAGGCATCACCAGAATTTGGAGATACAAAAAGAACAAACCCAGAATAAAACTCCAAATTCCTTTCCAAACCATTAGTTATCCACTCTACGCACGATGCAAAAAGGAGTTAATTCGTCACCCTGACCTTGAGGATTATCTTTCATTACTTTTTCCATAAAGTGTTTACTGACATTTGGGCTACTGCCAATCATCCAACAACCGCCAATATCATTAATGTCCATAACGGCAAATTCATAACCAAAACGGGAATGTAAGTCCTCACAGACCTCTTTGGGATGCAAAGGACCTTTAATCACCATATCCGTGTAAGGTGGAACAGGAGAAGTAGTTGCAGCATCAATTAAAGCGGCTTGCATACCTGCCACTCTGTAAAAATCACCCTTCCTACCCAAAAGTTTACCTATTGCTCCAATAAAAGCTGCCAAAAGAATTCTGAGAACACCTGTTTCTTCAATAGCGCATTGCATACTGGTTGGAGCTCCTAAACCAATGCCATAAGGAACCTTGGCAACAAAGCGACTAAGCAATTTTGCCAAAAGAGAAACTTTTATTTCCGCAACTGGAATAGCACGTCCCTGAGTAATAGCCAAAGGGCTTTCACTGATAGTTAAAATATCTCCTGGTTGCATTAAAGGCAAGGCATACTCTTTAATAACTTCACCAATATCATCCTGAGGAGTTAGGATTTTGGTTTTAACAGGAATGCGTTCAAACTTCACTCCTCCAATTGTGATAATGGGCTCTGTTTGTTTACTTTTACTCATTTTTAACTGCCTTTTTCAAGATAAAGATATGTTCCAGGTTTTCCACCAAAGTAAAGGGATTGATATCTGCACTGATAAATAAATTATCCTGCGATTCCCGAATGCGTTTTATTGTTCCAACGGGATAGGATTTGGGAAAAAGACGCGAAAGATTGGAAGTTACAATTGTATCACCAACTGCAATATCCGAACCAAGCTTAATTAAATTCATAGCAATTGAGCCACTAATATCCGCCTGTAAAATTCCCTGGACGGAAGTGCGGGAATCCATTACAGGCAATTGAAAACGGGGATTGGAAAAAGGCAGAACAATAGAATGGTCTGCCGAAACCTGAATTATTTTACCCACAATACCATTAGCAGAAATAACCGGATCATCAATTTGAATTCTGGAGCCAATTCCTTTATCCACAATCAGATTAAGTTCCTGATATTGACCGGAAATGCCGATAATTTCTGCCTGCACCAAATCCGCTTCACCAATATCAAAAGCTATGGAAAAAGCACTTGTATACTGCTTCAATTCATTTTGCAGAGCTAAATTTTCCAGAGTGGTTTCTGCTAATCTTTTACGCAGAGAAAAGACCTCCTGTTTCAATTCCTGCCTGGTTTCCACTGCTTTCAAAGACCTTACAAACGGAAAGAAAACCGTATTACCCATCCAGCCGGCTTTTTTAAGGCGACTTTCATTGCTGCCAATTAGCATTAACAGCGAAAGGACTATTAAAATTAGGGGAACAAGGTTCTTCTTCAGCATCTTATATCCCTATTAAAAAAGGGTATTATATTTTTACTAAGCTTATCCTGAAGAGGAAAATTCGGGTTCAATCCTCAATTCTTTTAATAAGCACTTGACGGTAACGGTCTATATCATCCAAAACCTTTCCAGCACCTTTAACAACGCATTCTAATGCATCAGGAACAACATGGACAGGTAAATCAACTGTCTTGCGTATCTTTTCATCCAGTCCTTTTAACAGAGCACCTCCACCGGTTAAAAATATTCCCCGTTCAGCAATATCGGCAGAAAGCTCGGGAGCAGTTCTTTCAAAGAGGCGTTTTATGGCATCAATAATTGTAGCTACTGTTTCAGAGATTGCTTCCCGAATTTCTTCAGAAGTTATCTTAATCGTTACGGGGTAACCGGATACAATATCTCTTCCGCGCACATCCATTGTTAATTCCTGTTTCAAAGGATTGGCACTGCCAATTGTGGTCTTGATTTTTTCTGCGGTCTGCACACCTACATAAAGATTACTTTTTTTCCGAAGATAGTTTATGATATCGGTATCTATTTTATCTCCGCCTACCCGGATAGAATTTTGAACAACTATATGCGATAAGGAAATAACGGCAATTTCACTTGTGCCACCTCCAATATCCATAATCATATTTCCGCAAGCCATATCTATAGGTAAGTCAGCACCAATAGCTGCAGCAATGGGTTCTGCAATTAAATGAACTTCACGCGAACCAGCATGCAAAGCACTATCGCGCACAGCTCTTTTTTCTACTTCCGTTATTCCTGAAGGAACACAAACAATTACTCGGGGACGGACTAAAAGGCGTTTCTTTTGTGCCCTTAAAATAAGATTGCGTAACATCAGTTCTGTCACTTGAAAATCGGCAATTACACCATCTTTCAAAGGTTTGATAACTCTCACCTCATCCGGATTTTTACCCAACATAAGTTTTGCCGGATTGCCTATAGCAATAATCTTTTTGTTGTCAGTTGAAACAGCAACTACCGAGGGTTCATTGATCACAATTCCACCATTTTTTTTATAGACCAAAGTATTGGCTGTTCCCAAATCAATTGCAATGTCATTAGCCATCATTCCAAAAAAATCAAATACGGACATTCAAGACCTCTCTATTATCTGCTGGCAAGCAGGATGAATTTTAATAATAACAATTTTGCTATCTTATACCTTATTTTTTATTTAGTTGGCTATGTCAAGTAAAAACGGTTTGTTACCTCTCATAGATTTTACAGAAGTGGAATCTCACAGATTTCACAGATTTCACAGATTGGAAAGAAGAGCATACAGATTTTGCCGATTTAAGCAGATTTTTTTACAAAGAGAAAAGAGAATTTTTTTGTAGCACCGAAAACACCTAAAACATAGTGAAAATTTCCAATATTACTTTCAGATTGAAAATGCATAAATATTTCTTATCTTCTCTGGATGCAGGAATGACAAAGAACTCTTCCTTCAAAATATGATATAATTTGCACTCAAACTTCTTGACCTCCAGATGCTCTTTTACTTCTCTCCACTAATTTTAGAATTCTTCCCCCATTTGCAATCGGTTTCATTCAAATAGATCGTTCCCCCTTTGTGGACTTGAATTTGGACATTATCTCCAATTTCAACTTCACCGAAGATATTCAGTTTGGCACCTTTTTTAACCGTTATTTTGCTATTATCTTTAATGATCAATTTGCAGTCCGATTTAACGGTTACATCCGCTTTTTTCTCCAGGGTTATATTTCCTTGTAAGATAGCCAGATGGTTCATTTCTGCTTTCCCTTCTACTTTTTTGGGCAGGGTTGCGCACATTTGCAGTAGGCGTCCATCACCAGGATCAATACTAATTTCTGGTGTATTGGAATCCGAATAAAACAGCTCCTTAGAAAATGGGTCGTAAAGAGCTACATATTTTCCCAAAATTTCTTTAGCGCTGTTATCTATATTAAACTTAACAGTTTGAGGTGGTGCTGGCAGAAAATGGTCATCCAGTTTATCGGGAGGAACATTCAGCAAGCTATCGGAGCGAGTTGGGTTATTGACCATAGAAATATATTCCGTTCTGCGGTTGACCAACATAAAATAGGGATATTTTCCTTCTGCTTTAAAGAGACCGCATTGCACATAGCCATCGTAAAGATCAACATCATTTTGCACAAGTTTTTGAGGTAGAACTTCAATTGCCTTTACCATCACAGGTTTCAGTTGTTCAGGATTTTTATATCCGGTAGTTAGAATGGCATCTGCATCAAGCCATTCCCGGGGTTCAAGGTAATCAGCATAAAAAATTATTTTTTGATTTGCTTCTTTTAAGCCCTCCCAACCTGGGCGGAAGGTTACTTTTCCCGAGGGCGAAACATCTATGGTAGTGAATTCCTGGAAACCGAGTTTCATTACATTTTCTTCATAAATCCGGTTATAAATTCTGTAGGTTAAAATTCCATCTGCTCCATAGCATAGAGGCAAAAGCTGTAAACATTTCTGCATATATTTGGGAGGACGAAGTAAAGCCCAATAACCATTTTCGGCATCCGTATAATTCCATTCTCCGTATGACTGTGGACAGGGCATATATTTAGCTCCTGTCTTCATACAGAGTTCTTTATAATGTTTATAGTGGTCTAACATATCATAATCCAGCCGTCTTTGAACCCCTCTTCTTTCTGTAGGGTTATTCCATTGCATCCATCCCCAGAGAGGATATATATCAAAAGCAATCAATTCGGGCTCCACTATTTTAGAATACAAACCGATATGATCATACATCATATTGTTCGGTTTAATAACATTTTTCCGGTGCAAAATGGAGCAGGTATAAAAGCCCGAACAATTGGGAGCAAAGGTTTTCAGGTCTTTGAATATATCTTTTTCCAGTCGGCGGAAAGAACTGAATTGTCCTTGAGTGGGTTCATCGGTTAAATAGAAATACTTTATATTGTCATAGCGCGAACAAAGATTATACATTCTGTTTCTGACAGCTTCAATCAGTTCCGTATCTGTCTTCTGGCGTTTATACATTGTATCTTCAAACTCCACATAATCAAGTTCTAATACGCCTTTCCCGTTCCAATAAATCTGAGGATTGAGGTTAATCAGCAAATATTTCCATATTATATTGCTATCTAAAAGCCCTGCATAATAAAGGTCTTGCAGAGATATTTTAAGCACAATTTCCTTATGTTGCCAAACAGAATTGCCTTCCTGATCTTTAGTGATTAAGGGAAGTTTATTATATTCGCCTACAGTAAGATAAGAAACCGTGCCATACCTGGAATTATAAGTATTAAAATGGCGAACCTGACATTCTTTATTTGCCTTATCAAAGCCGTTGAAAGAAAACCGCATCAGTTCCGTATTAGGATCGTCAGGTATATTTGAACATTTAAATGCAATGGTAATATATAAAGTATCATCGCCTGCAGGATTATCTTTAATATCCCCTTTCCTGCCATCAATCATTTCACGCTGTATGAATCTGAATTCATTACCTATATTATATTTTGTATAACCCTTTTCCTGCCACCGGAATTCCAGTTTGTTAAAGGCATAACCTGGCTGTCCGTTTTTTAATTGCAAAAGGTATTTTCCGGAAGCAAGCTCATTAAAAACAGGAGTGCCTGTAGTGTAAGAATTGTTATAAAAATACATATCATCCAGCAGATTTTCTGTAAAAGTAGAATCATATTCTGCTTCAAAACGCCAGTAATTAGCTATGGAAAATGCTTCTGAACCGTATTCCGGATTTTTACTTCCTTCCGTAAATGCCATATCATAAAGCAAAACATCCAACTTATGTTTATCCATTGCCTTTAGTAAAAGGTCAGACCTTTGAGGAAAATCACCCGGCAAAAAAGTTATCACAGAAGCATTATAATATGCCGTTTGCATTGAATCAAGCAAAGTATAATAGAAATCGGGAATATTCTGAAAGCATCTAAAATAGGAATAATTCGCCAGTAAATACTTATCGGAATGCTTACCGTAAATCGGACTGAGCATTATTAACACAAGGGCAAAAATCAAAAATCTTATGCGTCGCATTTCAACCTCGCTAATAGCTTATTATTTATCTGTTTTTCAAACACATAAACATCTTATACAGGATACATATTTAAGGAATAACTGTCAAGAGATTATTCTGCGTTCTATTATTCTCGTTCGGAATCTCTCCTTCTCATTCTTAATTCTGAATTATTTCTCTTTTCTCTTTGTGAAACCAATTCTCTTTTTTAGGCAGGATATCCAAGTTTGCGGAAAAGTTGGGAAACGCTTATCAGTTCAATTCCCATATTATCTATCTGTTTCAGGAATTTTTGTAAAGCGTTTAGTTTATCGCGATTATGGCAATGGGTAATAATTACAACCGGCTCATTTCTACCCTTGTATTTTGCTAAGCCCTCAATTTTATTGATAATTGTAGCATCACTATTATCCGGAACATCCAGAAAGATATCTCTTTTGGCAATTTTCAATCCCAGGTTCTTGCCAGCGGTAAAAGCTGCGCTTTTATTGGTTGTAGCGCTATCCAGAAAATATAAACCAAGATTATCCAGTTCTTCCAAAATAATATTCATTGTAGCAAGATCGGAAGTAACCTCACTGCCCATATGATTATTGGCGGCAATAGCATTAGGAATTTGAGCATAAAAATCCTGTAATAAATCGGAAATAGCATATTTATCCATCCCTGTCCGGATATATCTTTTCCCAGGATTAGCTTGATGATCAAGTGCCTGCATTGGAATATGAATCAATGTTTCGTGATTTGTTTTCTCTGCTAAACGAGCAACTGTTTGCGTATAAGGCAAATCCGGAAGAATAGAAAAGGCAATTTCTTTCGGGAGAGCTGAAAAATCATCCAATAACTGACCTGCGTTTTGGCCAAAATCATCAATAATAATGACAACTGGAGGCATAGCATCTGTATTATTAGACCAGGTATATTTATAGGACTCTATAGCTGTCATATCCGGGGTGGAAACGGATTTGCTCTCTGTTTTTTCTTCTGTTTTTTCCATCTGTTCAGGTTCAACTTTATCTTCCGGAATTTCTGTATCCGTTTTTTTTGTGCAACTGAACAAAAGTAAGCCCAAGAGCAAATATATGATTAGGATTGTCTTTTCCACTTTATTTTATCTCCGGTTTTAATATTAAATTTCTTCACTGTTCCGGTGTTCACTTCCAAAACATACTTATGCAGAGAACTGGGTGTGATTCTATTTTCACTGAAAGGAATTGCCTTTTCATAGATATAATTGATAGTGCCATCGGAAGCTATAAACAGGATATCTAAAGGCAGATAAGTATCCTGCATCCAAAAATCATAGATATCAGGAAATTCAAAAATAAACAGCATAGCTTGATTTTCAGCCATTGTTTCACGATATTTTAAGCCCCGCATCAGTTCTTCTTCTTTTTCGGCAATTTCTATGGCAAAAGTGGCTTTTGTAATTCCTTCGGGAGAAATTATTTCCAGAGTTCCATCCTGCCGAAATTCATATTTGGGTGTTGGCTCAGGAGTTGGTGATGCAGTTTTTTTACAGCTGAACAGAAAACAAATCCCGATCAGCCCTAAAATTATAAGAATTCGCTTGGGCATAAATACCTTTCTTATTTGGCAAGCAACATTTTACGGGTTTGCTGATAATCGGGAGTACTTAAACGATATAAATATACTCCAGAGCTAACTTCTTTTCCTGTATCATCCAAGCCGTTCCAGACAAAACTGTGTTTTCCTGAAGGCAAAATACAGGAAACCAAATGACGCACAAGCTGTCCTTTAAGATTATAAATATTCAACGCGACCGGGGTATTATTTTTTGCCAGCATAAAGGACAAAGTCGTTTCCGGATTGAAAGGATTGGGACTATTGGACAAAAGATAAGTTACTGTTTCAGGAGCATTAGGATCATCTGCAGCATTACCGATATTTACAAATTGCGAACCTGGCACTCCGTTTACCGTATAATAGAGAGTAAAATCCTGGGGATTAGGTTCTAAAGTTATAGATATTGATTGCTGTTCAATTTCATAACCTGCATAACCATAAGTGCCTGTTTCATAATTTATTGCCTGCACAAATGGCTGGTTGGTGTAAATTCCCAAATGAAGAACCTGATTGATAGAATTGGGTGCTACAGAAACAGTTAGGGACTTCAGTTCATCTATATTGCTGAAATTCAGGTTTAGGTTATTATTGTAGCTTGCTGTTAAAACAGGAACAGGCACTTCTTCCGGAATTCCTGTTTGCACAGGTAAAGAATAATCAGGGACATAAATATATTTACAGAGCAGATAGCTGTCAAAAGCATCAATTGTGCCATTGCCATCTACATCGGCATTCGTTATCCGATATGCTTCCCATGGTCTTAAATCAATTTCTGGAATAGGATCAAGACCAATGGCATATTGATTGATAAAGGCAATATCCTGCATATTGATTATACCCTCTGAAGTTACATCTCCATAAAGGACAATATTATTATTAATCCCTATAATATAAACATCATCAATATAAATCCCATCGGCAGTTTGACTCCAATCAGTTTTTATTCTGAATCTAAGGTATAATTGCCCTCCTGCAAAAGAAGCAAGAGAATAGCTTTGATTTATCCAAGAATTTACGGTTCCCGTAAAACTATCTAAAATAATCCAGTTGCTTCCATTAGCAGATGCTTCTACATATACAAAATCGTAGCTATTCTCCAGCACATATTTACACTTGAAAGACAAATAAGGATTAGACACTCTTATAAGCGATATCGGATTTGTAAGAGTTATGCTATTGTTTTGCATATTACCATAATTTCCCGTTGGAGAATCGGTTAATACATTAGAATCATTGTAAGTTACAATTCCCCAAGTTCCTGTTGCAGTCCAGTTTCCCAGTCCGTTTTCAAAGTTATCAGAGAAGAGCGAATTCTGCATAATAAAGATATTGCGTTTGTCATTTTGCCTAATTTGGACAGGATAAGTGTATGTAGCATTATCCAAGGCAGAAATATCAATTTGATAGTCACCTTCATACACATTAAAGGAAAATAATCCTTCAGCATCGGACTGGACAGTAATTGGTGGATTGGTTTTTAAAGTAATACTTGCTCCATATAATGTATTTCCTGCCGGAGTGCGAATCTGTCCCTCAAAAGTTGTTAGCATAGCTGGTTGCAAAGTAAAGTTTTGCGTAATATAACCAGTTGTGGGAACTGTAATATTTACTGTTTGAGGTATATAACCATCAGCAGAAGCAGTTATTTGATAGGTTCCTGGCAGCAGTAAACGATGATAATCTCCTATTGGCAGGTCTGTATGTTCCAGTTTGGAATTTCCTGCTACAGTAATGGTAGCTGAAATTGGAGTTCCTGAAGAGTTGGTTACAATTCCTTTAACACCGTTTTGGGCAAACTCAATGTATTTTAACATTGCTTCTCTGTTTTCATTCCAATAAGTATCCAGTGTAGAAGCAGGAGGCCATTTATTATTGCTAATTTCAGCAGTCATTTCAATACAATCCGTATAGTGATAATTCCAATCCTGCATACTGCCCGTAACAATATACCAGGCAGCTCCATTAACTATTCCGTGTAAAAACTCGGTGCTGTTATACATTGGCAGATTTTCCCGGGAATAGGTTAAAGCCATTTCTATGAGCAAATCATTATCCGGAGTTAAAGTAGTAGTGTAATCCCAGGGATAGTTTATAACAAGGGAACCTCCATGAAAATTGAGAGCCAAATCAAAATCGTGAGCGTTACTGAAATCCATTACTGCAATTGTTTCAGCAGCCCAGGGTCCTCCATCCGGATGTTGAACTCCCGTAGGCATAGGAAAATTTCTGTTCAAATCAATTCCATTAGCATTATAACGTATTCCTGCTGCATAGCCATCTGGATTGAGCATCGGATTTATCCAAATCTCTGTGTTATTTACCATATTGGTTATCCGCGGGTCAATTCCATATTGAGTTGTAAGTAATTGAATTAAACGGATAAGCATATCGTAGCCGACAACTTCATCTCCATGAATACTGCCGAAATATTTAAGCTCCGGTTCGTTTTCTTCAATCGTTACATTATCACTTATTTTCAGCATTAGTAAAGGTCTGTTTTGAACACTGGTGCCAAATTGAACCAGTTGACAGATATTGGGATACTGATCTGCCGTCTGTTGCATAAAATTCTGGTATTCGGTTAAGGTATAATAACTTCTACCATCTTTAATACCTTCTGCCAAAGAAGCAAAATATTCTTCTGCCGGATTGGGTAAAAGCTCTGTAAGCATTCCTGCACTATGAATTTTATCCCTTTCCGCATCATTACGCACCTCTATGTGAATAATACCTGTTTGCAGGTTTACATAATCAATGCTGACCCTTAGTTCATTAAGCTTTTTAATATCCTCTTGCAAGTTCCAGCTCTGAATGCGTAAAGGATATGCCAAAACAGCCGTGGCTAAAATTAGCAGGCATAAAGTAAATAATACTCTTTTCATTTTCTTATCCTTATAACTTCATTGGGGAAAAATAATTCCTTTGTCATTCCTGCGCAAGCAAGTAGTAATCTATATCTTACTAATAAGCATAAATTATACCATTTTTGTTTCAATATAGAGAAAAAGCCAGGCAAACAATGTCACATAACTGGTAAAGCTTAATGCTGCTTCATTCCTGATCTGACATAGTTCACTTGCAGTTATTGCATTGCGCCTGGCAAATTCAGAGATTTTTCTCTCGCTTATTTTGTCAATCAAAAACGCAATTTCAGGGTAGTGGACAAACGCCAGTCCGCTGATTCAGAACATTGTTTAACACATCTAAAAAACTTATTGATGCTGAAGTTATGTAAACTTAGGGACTCAATCTCTTCAAAGTCGTCAATAAACGGAGAAAGCTTGAATTCCAACAACGAATTATTATTAAAAAGCCAGGCGGAATTAAGATTAAAAGTCAATTCCTGCCAGGTTCCCCAAGAATATTGAGGTGAAAAACTAAAGTAAAAAGTCCGAATGTCATAACGGAAATCAATATTGGCAGTCCAGCGTCTGTTTTTGGTTTGCAATTCATAAAATTCCTTTCTCTTTTGAGCATATTGATTTTCTTCGTAGGCAAAACCAAGATCAATCATAAAGGCATTATCGGGACTATTCCGAAAAGGCAGTTTTAGCCAACGCGGGTCTAAAGAACGAGCTATTAAAGGATAAGTATCAAAAACCAGGTCATATTGATAACTCAACTGACGATAAAGAGTATTGTTTTTACCCGTTTTATAGATGTAATCACTATAATCCGCTCTTATTTTATATACCTGAAAAAAAGCTAAACGGTCTCCCAGCAAAATGTTACATTCGGGAGATAGCGTCCAGCTGTTAATCCTTTTATTATTTGCAGAAAGCAGGGAATCCAAATATACATCTTTGCTGAAGCCATAACCAAACCAGTTTTCCAAAAGAATTCGTTCGTGCCAATAATGTTTCCATCCCCAAAGCAAGTTATGAGATAGCAAGTCATTATCCCATTGATTGTTGTCTTCCGGAAACTTAATTATTTGCAAATCAATAGCATAATCAACAATTAAAGAATCACCGTCACTATATTCCCAATTAACACGACTGCCAAAATGCCTGTTTTCCGTATGCCTTGTATTGAGGCCATAATAATAGTCCTTAATCGCGTAAGTATGCCTTAAATTATTTTGCCAAACCAAACTTGGAAACAGCTGATAGTCAAATTGCAGTTGAGCCAGATTATAATAATCTGTGCTATTACGAATTTCATTTTGGCTGTAGCTGGTTTTTCTTTGACTATAGTCATCTCTTAATTGAATTTGAACATTGTCATCAGGATAATATTGAACTGATCCTGCAAAGGTTAAATTTCTGCGTAACTGATTATCCGACAGCGAATAATTGCTCCTATTCTCATTTTGTCTCGGAGCAGTTAAAATGTAAATATCTTCGCTTCGGTAGCTGTAATTGGCAAGGCAATCCACATTCAAATAATTACCGTAAAAATTGTAGTTAGCATTCACTTGGGCAAAATCAAAGGACTCCCAATCCATTTTTTTGCGTTCGCCAGTTGTTCCTATACTGGCTATGGAATTGGAAAAATAAGTGGCATAATGAATATCGGAGCCAATCCAATAACCCTCACTGGAAAGCAGATTTCCGCTAACATAGCGATCTTGTTCATTGCGGAATATGCCTTTGCTGAAAATACCTATATTTAAACTCTCCACCGGCGTATAGTTTATCTGATAACCCAAAGTGGCAGTTTTATTTACATAAGCAGAGGGCTCAAGATCACTGGCATCATAAAAGGTTAAATATCCCGAGCTGAGAGTGTGCAAAAACTTCTTCCGTGCTATTTGAAAACCGACATTCAAATCCGCATTTTTGGCTTCCTGATTGAAATTCAGCCGGTTTTCAAGATTACTTTTACTGCTGATTATTAAGTTTGTGCCGGCAGTAGGAAAATATTTGTATTGCATATAATTTTCAATACTTAATGCCTGCTGACTGGAATATATTGTCCAATCCAGTCCCTGAGTTTGAGCTGCTAAAAAAGGACTATAAATCAGCCAAACAATCACTAAGCAGAATAAAATCCTCTTCTGCAAGTTCTTCTCCTCTTTTGCCAAAATCTATATGCGAAAGCTTTGCCAATTCCTCTGTTTTTTCTTTTCCTAAAACAGGAATCAAATTATTAGCCAGTGTTTTTCTCCGATGAACAAAAGCCGCGTGCAAAAGTTTATGAAAATGTTCAGGATGCTTAATAACCGGTTTATTTTCTCGCGGAAGCAGCAAAATAACCGCAGAATCCACTTTGGGCATTGGGCTAAACTTTTCTCTGCTAACCTGTATTTTGCTGGAAATATCAAAAACCAAACGCAGACGGATAGTTAAGGGAGCATAATTTTTATTTCCAGGTTTGGCGCTAAGCCGTTCTGCAACTTCTTTTTGCACCATCAATACAATCCGGGAAAAGAACCGGGAATATTCTTCCAAAAGAGCTAAAAGCGGACTGGTTATCTGATAGGGAATATTGGCTATTAATTTGAGCGGAGTTCCATCTTTCCGTATAAGAGAATTCCAGTCCACTTGCAGAATATCCGTTTGTTCCAATATTATTCTGTTTTCATAGCGTGCGGAAAGGTATTTATACAATCGCCTGTCCAGTTCAAAAGCTCTTAACTGAACATTGTTTTTGATAATTTCGTCAGTTAAAATACCTGTTCCGGGACCTATTTCCCAAACGCTATCTTCCGGTTGTAATTCACCCAAGGCAACAATCTTTTCCGCTATAGATTTATCGGTAAGAAAATTCTGCCCGAGTGCTTTCAGGGCTTTCATACAAAAGAGTGCTTTCGGCAAATAAAAGGTATTTTTCCCGCGAGAGCAGAATTTAATTATTTAACCAGCTAATTTTTCAGCAGCTATGCCTTTACAGCTTTTGCAGACCTTGTAGGTTTTTTCCCCAACTTTAACCTCATAGAGAAGTTTTATACCCGTTCTATGGCAGACAGGACATTCTCCTCTGCTATGATTAGGAACTTTTTTCAGTCCTTTTCCGCGATTATTTTTTGCCATTGTTTTCTCCTTTTTCTGTTTATTATTTTATAATTCTATACTTTTCACCTTTCACCAAAGTCGTCATGAGTCCTTACTGCCAAATAAAATTGAGGGATGTGTGAAATTATTAAAGGCAGTGACACTCCTGACTTTTTAAGTGGTTAACGAAGTCCATCAACCTTCCGTTTTTTTAACAGTTATTTGCTTCCTCATCGGCAAAGGGATTTAGCGCTTTTTTGATTATCGGTTTTTCATGGGGAATCAAACAGAGAAACTTCAATGTTTCATTTCCTGTATTTTTGAATGAATGTAAAATATCAGGGTCAACGAAAATTGCGTCATCAGCTCCAAAAGCCATTTCTCCCCGGTCTGTAACTAAGGCACCTTTTCCGGAAAGACAGTAAACTTCATGTTCCCACTTATGTTGATGGTGGGGAGTATGCCCACCAGGTTCAATTTCAAACATCCGCATTGCAAAAGTTGGAGCACCATCTTTTTGGGCAATCAGCCAGCGGATTTGTGCTTTTTCAGCACCTTCCGCAGTTACGGGTTCCAATTCTACTTCATCGTAATGGATAATTTTCATTGTTTCCTCCTTCTCGGAATTTATTTTGTAATATCATTTTTGCCTTAAAAGTCCTTTGGCATTCCTGCAAAAGCGGGAATCAAAATAAAATTTATCATCCTAACTGCATTTCCATTATAAAAATTATACAATAGATAAACTAAAGCGCCAAGAACTAAAGACAAATTCTTAAATATGATAGACAGGGTAAGCAGTAACTACAACATCGTTTTCAATTTTCCGGCAGCTTGTTTTCCATATATACAATGCTTTATAGATACTTTCAATGCCCAAATTGGGCAAAGGACTTTTAGTTCCACCTAAAATTTTGGCTCCATAGATAAAGATAATTTTATCTATCAATTCCTCTTTGAGAAATGCTTCCGCTATTCCGCTGCCTGTTTCCAGCAGAACGCTGTAATAATTCATTTTATATAATAAATTTAAGACCTCGTGTAAGTTAAAGTGTCCGTCTTTAGTTTCCAGAGCTTCAATTTTTACCCCTTTTTGTCTTAAAATATCGGCTTTATCTGTTTGCAGATTATCAGGGGAGGTAATAACCATTCCGGGAAATTTAGCAGAGATACTTACAAAATAGGAAAGCACAGGTATTTTAAGATAAGGGTCTAAAACAACTCTCAGTGGTTGTTTGTAATTTCCCGGGAGCCGCACATTCAGTCGTGGATCATCAAAAAGGATGGTCATTATTCCGGTTAAAACCACATCGTTTTCACTGCGTAATTGATGGGCATATTCCCGGGCTTTTTTTCCAGTTATCCAGTGTGCCGTGCCATCTTCAGCGGCATATTTTCCATCCAGAGTAAGGGCTGTTTTCAAGGTTACGAAGGGTCTTTCTTTCTGTATATAACAAAGGTAACATTCCAGCTGGGTTCTTATTTTTTCTTCCAAAAAGCCGTAATGAACATCAATTCCCGCCTCTTTCAACATCGCAATCCCTTTGCCTTTAACCAAAGGATTGGGATCATAAATTCCAATATAGACCTCTTTAATTCCGGCATCAATTATGGCTTGAGCGCAGGGTGGTGTTTTACCGTAATGAGAACAGGGTTCTAAAGTTACAAATAAAGTAGCGTCTTTGGCTTTCTTGCCCGCTTTTTTAAGTGCCTGAATTTCTGAATGATCGCTTCCATATTCCAAAGTCCAGCCCTCACTTATCACCTGATTATTTTTCACGATAACAGAACCGACAAAGGGATTGGGAGAACATTTACCTCTGGCTTTTTCTGCAACTTTAATTGCTCGTTGCATATATTGTTTGATTTGGGCATCGGTCATTGCAGTTTCTCCAAATTTTTCCTGGCATATTCAAAAGCGGGATATTTTTGCACAATTTCCTGCCAAAGTTCTTTTGCTTTTTCCGTTTCTCCGTTTCCGGCATAAGCAGCGGCAAGGTTATTCAGCACATTGGGGTCATCCGGTTGTAAAATCTTCAGTTCTTCCAGCCAGATTTTTGCCTGTTCATAATCCTCTTTCACAAAATAATGGGCGCTTAAATGCAAATAGGGCTCGGTCCAACTATTATCAAGAGCAATGGCATTAAAGAAATCCACCGCCGCTTGCTCTCTTTGTTTTACCAATTGCCAGTATAAAGCGCGATAGTAATAGAGATCGGGACTATCGGGATAAATTTTCAAGCTGCTGTTTATCAGTTCCCAAACTTTAGCGTCATCAGCTTTGCCAAGTGCTTCTGCTATAGCTGTATAGACCTGATTTTGTTTAAAATATGCCTGCGGACTGCCTGCTATATTTTGTCTGATTTTCCAGCTGCCAGTTATATTACTCAGCACCAAAGTCCAGTCAATTTTATGATTTAATTCCATATAAACGAGAGCGCTTATTCCATCCTCACCCAATCCGCTGTATAAAATACTGTAAGTAGAAACCTTACCCAGCTGAGGAATGGCTTGAATCAGTTCTGTATAGCGTTCTGCCAAATCCTCCATAGAGCTCTGATTGATACTATATTGTCGTAATTCATTCCATTTCAGTTGAATAAGGGTTTTCATCCATTTTTCTACACAGTTCTCAGGGTCTTCTTTTTTCTCGGCAGGGGTGAAAGGCAAATCTAACTTTTTCAGCAGATAATCCATTGGAAAATATACCGGATACTGAAATCCACTCAGCCAGGCAAACATTTCTTGCGGGTTTTCACTGGCTTCTTTGGCGGGAGTTTTATTTTTCAGGAAAGGATTTTCTCTACCCGTCCAAAGGTCTATATGGCGTTTTATAGCATTTTCTGCTTCGGCGCGTGAATCGGCTTTAAATGAAGGAAACGGTTTTGTTTCTTCTTTTTTAGGAGCATAATCACAATTTTCCGGACAGCGTGTATCACAGCGTGTTTCATTACAGCATTGCCAGCAAATGTTTTTTCTTTTGCGGGGACATACTCTGATTGCCCGTTCCGTATAACAGGATTGACAACGCGAGCTTTTGAATAATTTAAGCATTTACTGCCTCTCTAAAAAAGGAGGCATTTTACGCTTGAAACTTGAATTGTCCATCATTTTCTGCACTTTAACGATTATTTCTTCCGCCACTTCCGGTTTTCTTTCTCCTTCCGTTAAATATTTCAGGACGCTATCTAAAATAGGATAACTGATCCCCAGCTCGGATTCATCGCTTTGACCTGACCATAAATCGGCTGTAGGTGTTTTATTGATAACCTTTTCGGGCAAGCATAATTCCCTTGCCAGTTCCCAAACCTCAGTTTTATAAAGATGTGCCATTGGTTCAAAAGCACAGGCAGAATCTCCGAATTGAGTGAAATAACCGACTAAAAGTTCACTTCTATTGCTCGTTCCGATTACTAAAGCGTTGTGTTTTGCCGCCTGGTCATAAAGGATATTCATTCGGATTCGTGCCATCCAATTCCCTTTGCGTAAAGGAATTGCCTCCGGAGCATATTTTTTAAAATAACTCTCCGTAAGTTCATCTATATTTATGGTTTGCATAAATAGACCTAAGCATTCTGCCACTAAAAAAGCATCTTTAACACTATCCGGATTGCTTTCCCGGGAAGGTAAACAAAAGGCATATAAATGCTCTCTGCCAATTGCTTGAACAGCTAAAGCGGATACCACAGCTGAATCCACACCACCGGAAAGACCTATCACGAGATTTTCAAATCTGCTTTTCTGGCAGTAATCCTGAATAAAATTGCTTATTCTCTCTCTTTCTTTTTTATAATTCATTATGATTTTCGCTTCCTTCCATTTATCTATTACCTTTGTTTCATTATCTTTTTTCCTCTTTTTTCCGTCAAGCAAATTCTCTTTTGAGGTTATTTCTCTAAATTAACATAACAAATTGCCTTACAAATAATTGCTACTTCTTCCTTAATAGCATTGCTTACCCATTGCTTACCCATTACGGATGGCATTAGCAATGAGTCCGTATTGCTAAGACAATGCTATTGGGAAAGGGAAAAATGAAAAAAGAATGATGTGAGAGCAGAAGCAGTAAGATTATCAAAGTGATTATTTTTAAAATAAGATTGTTAAAAAAGTCAATTAAAACATCTTATCTCTTTTGTTAAGAATGAGTTCCGTAGGAACGACAGATACTAACAACGGGTTTTAACCCGGTGAAAAGAAAAGAACTTACAAAACTATATTTAATCGGGAAAAAGTTCCGTAGGAACGACAGATATTAACAACGGGTTTCAACCCGGTGAAAAAGAATAAAGGAATTAAAATTGTAAACCTTCTTTTACCATAAAACTTACGCTACCATCGCTATCATTGTGTCGCCCTTAGGGTTTTTTTTTAAGACCAGGTAAGGAAAAAAGAAAAAATCGGGGCTTTCATTTTTCGAGGGGCTTACGCCACCATCGCTATCATTGTGTCGCCCTTTGGGCTTTTAAGGTATCTCAACCCTCTAAACCTTCTCAACCTTCTAAACCTTCTCAACCCTCTAAACCATCTAAACCTTCTCAACCCTCTCAACCTTATCATTTTGCTCATCCCAGACCTTTTACCAAATGAAATCCGTGAGAGTTTATTTTTCTCCCTTGACAGCATAACAACATTTAAAAATATGGCATTAGAAAAAATATAAAATAAAGGTGGTGATTTATTTGCCTACAGTTGTAGCAAAAGAAAATGAAAGCTTCGATCTTTTATTAAAACGATTTAAGAAAAAATGCGAAAAAGCAGCTATTCTTTCCGAGATAAAAAAGAATCAGGCATACGAAAAACCAAGCGTTCGTAAGAAACGCGAGGCAAATGTTGCCCGACGCAAAATGCTCAAAATGCAACGTCGGATGCAACGCTATCTGAAATAGGACTCCTCTTAACGAAGAGAATTCATCTAATTACAAGAATATAAGCTACAGGGAAGATTATTCCCTGTAAGCTTTTTTAAGCGGGGAAAAAATGGGATTTATTGACTGGATCATCCTGGCAGTCCTGATCTTATTCACTTTTTTGGGTTGGCGTAAAGGTCTGCTGGCAAGTTTAGTTCAGCTTGGAGGGTATATTCTCACTTTCTTTCTGGTGGGTCATTACTATCCTCTGGTGCAACGCAATTTAATGCAAAAATTTCACTTTGCCAAATGGCTGGCAACTGTTATTTCCGTTGTTTTAATCATAGTTTTAATTGTGGTGATTGTGCGACTTGTTATTTACATCCTGGAAAGGTTTTTACGCGCCTTAAAACTCTCTGCTGTTAACCACACTCTGGGTGCCGTTTTAGGAATTATCAACGGTTTGCTGGTAGTTATTATTTTAACCGTTGTTCTGGATTTTATACCCAAACTTTCTACCCCTTTGAAAAATGGAGAAAAACATCGCGTTTATGCTGGTGTAGACCTTGTTAAAGAAGAAATATTTACCAAACTGAAACTGACAGAAAGAACAAAATTGATTAAAATGCCGAAATTGCCTTTTGCAGAGAAGTTAAACGGGGAAAAGGTAAAAAGTGAAAAGTGAAAGGTGAAAAAGTGAAACAAAGTGATAATTTTCGGTGCAAAATTAAGTCAGGAGTCGTGGCTGCCAAAATAACTTTTACCCATTCCCCAAATTCCTCTCACTGTTTTAACTCTCATTGGACAAAGTCCTCTCACTTCTCCATCTCGCTATCTATCTAATTTATGACTTATCATAATCCCGACCTGGAATTTGAAACTCTCGTTGCTCAAATCGGCAAACGCTGTCATAGTGATTTAGGTAAAGAACAGGCATCTTTATTACAGCCCCTCTCCGATTTGGGGGAAATAATCAAATCCCAGAAATTGGTAGCCGAAATCCAGGAACAACTTTTGCGGGGTAGAGATTATGATTTTAGTGGTTTAACTAATCTGCAACCTCTTTTTGAAGACAGCCGAAACACTCTTTTTGCGTTTGAGGAATTTTCTGCTGTTTATGCCAATAACCTCATTGCCGAAGAAATTTTGGCTCAGCTAAAGCTTTGGGAGGAATTTCCGGAAATTACTCTTTACCTAAAGAAATTAACCTCCTTTTCCTTTCTCAATTCCAGGTTTTTGGAGATTTTTGATAAAGACGGTGAAATTTTGGATACCGCTTCCAAAGAACTGGCAACTATCCGCAAAAGAGCTAATTCCTTAAGAATGCAGATTCAGAAAACAATGCAAGCATTACTTTCCGACAGTAGTTTAGAACACTACTTGCAAGATAAATATGTAACTCAAAGGGAAGACCGTTATGTTCTGCCCGTTAAAGAAAGTGCGGTTCCTTTCGTAAATGGCATCGTTCAAAGCCATTCCGGCAGTAAATCCACTGTTTTTATAGAACCAATGTCTGTTGTGCCTCTCAATAATGAACTCCAGCTTATTTTTCAGCAGGAAAAGCAGGAAATTTATCGTATTTTCAGTGCCTATACTTCAGCTATCAAAGCAGAAAAGAAAGGACTTTTACGCAATCAGAAAATTCTGGCTTGGCTGGATTTTCGTTTTGCTTGTGGACGGCTTTGTAATACAATAAAGGCAAAAACCCCGATAATGCTATCCCGTCCTTGTTTGAATCTAAAATCGGCAAGGCATCCTCTGCTGATTTTACGCCTGGGAAATTGCCGCAAAGTTATTCCCTTTGATTTGGAACTGGGCGAAGAGAAAAAAATTATTATTTTAAGCGGACCCAATACCGGGGGAAAAACAGTTCTGCTAAAGGCAGTCGGTTTGATTACTCTGATGGCTCTTTCAGGACTTCCCGTTCCTGCTGATGCTGATAGTGAAATTGGCTTTTTTAGCAATGTTTTTGCCGATATTGGAGATGACCAGTCCATAGAAAATGCTCTTTCCACTTTTTCCGCTCACCTGGAAAAAATAGGTAAAATGCTCAATAAGGCAAAACCGGATACCCTGGTTTTAGTAGATGAAATAGGTGCTGCAACTGATCCTCAACAGGGTTCCGCTTTGGCACAGGCAATTCTGGAAAAGTTTTTGGCTTTAGGTTGCCCGGCAATTGTTACAACTCATTACACAGCCCTGAAAATCTTTGCTGAACAGCATCCCAGGTGTCTGAATGCCTCAATGCAATTTGATACCAAAAACCTCCAGCCAACCTATAAATTTATTGCTGGTTTCCCAGGTGACAGCTTTGCTATTGAAGTTGCTGCCTCTCTGGGGATTGACCCTGCCCTAATTGAAAGAGCTAAAGAACTTGCCGGCAACCAAAATGTCCAATTTACCGAACTGCTGAAAAAAATGCAGGACGAAAAAAAGAAATACAGCGTTTCCTGCTATCAAAATGAACTGAAAACACACCTGCTGGAAACCAAACTGCAAGAACTGGCAAAAAAAGAAGAGGAATGGGAAAAAGAAGTGAAAATACGCCGCCAAAATCACTTAAAGGAATTGCAACAAGAACTGATCGCCCAACAAAAAATATATCAGAATGACCTCGCAGAATTGAAAACCCTTTCCAAACAGGAACGTAAAACATTTTTAGAATACAAATTACATAATATAGCAGTTAAAAATGCCGAGATTCAAAAAGAACTTGACAAAGACCTTTCCGCTAATAACTTGCCCGTCAGCAATCCTCAACCCGGAATGAAGGTTTGGCTTTCCAATTTTGAAACGGAAGCAGTTATTTTGTCTATTGAAGGTGAACAGGCAAAAGTAGATATGAACGGAATTACCTTCAAAACACCTGTGAGCACACTTTTTGAGCCCAAAACGAAAACTGAAACAACAAAAATAGAACCTAAAGTGAAAGCTAATGTTGCTCCCGTAGCAAAATTTGAACTGAAAATTATAGGACTAACCTTTGAAGAGGCAAAACCCTTGATAGATGAATTTTTGGATAATGCTGCCCTGGCCGGCTTGCATTCCTTAAGAATTGTTCACGGAAAAGGAACCGGCGCTTTAAGAACTAAGGTTCGGGACTATCTGAAAAAAAGAAAAGAGGTAAAAGGTATCGGAACTCCAGGTCCTAATGAAGGTGGAACCGGAGTAACCATTGTTACTATCTAAACGGAAGGTTGACCTCCTGGCCAACGCTAATGAACAACAGGGATGTTGTTCTTCCGAGAAAAAATGGATCAAAACTTAATAGATCAAATTCGTCGTGCTAACGACATCGTAGATGTTATTCAAGGTTATCTTCCCTTGAAAAGGGTGGGAAGTAACTTTCGTGGTTTATGTCCTTTTCATAATGATTCTCGCCCTTCGCTTTATGTAAGCCAATCCAAACAGATTTTTAAATGTTTCGCTTGTGGCAAAGCCGGTAATGTAATCGGTTTTGTAGCGGACTTTGAAAAGCTGACCTTTATTGAAGCGGTAAAAAAATTGGCTCAGCGTGCCGGTATACAAGTTCCTGAATATGAAAAAACCAAAGTTGTAAATACTAAAAGGGAACAGCTGTTAAGCGTGTATAAAAGTGCCGCAGAGTTCTTCACTTCCTCGCTTTTTGCGTTTGGGCAGAATGTTTTGGATTATTTGAAAAAGCGTTCTTTTTCTCCCGAAACGGCTAAAGAACTGCAGTTGGGCTATGCATTAAACAGTGAAAAAGCGCTTTTAAATCATCTCCTGAAAGAAGGTTATAGTGTTTCTCTGCTAAAGGACTCCGGACTTTTTGGCAATTATGGCGGGGGTTTAACAGACCTCTTTAAAGACCGTTTGATGTTCCCTATTCATAATAGTTTAGGGGAAGTTATCGCTTTCGGCGGACGCATTCTGGAACCCAAAGAAGGTGTGGGAAAATACATAAATTCACCCGGAACGGAACTATATACCAAAGGCAAAGAACTCTACGGTTTATACAAAACCAAATACAATATCAGCAAAGCCGGCACAGCTATTATCTGTGAGGGCTATTTTGATTTCCTGCGTCTATACGAAAACGGCTTTACCAATTCCGTTGCCAGCTTGGGAACAGCTCTAACGGAAGATCAAATAAATTTACTGGCACGTTTCTGTAATCGGATTATAATATTATATGATGGCGATAGTGCAGGAATTAAAGCTGCAGTAAGAGCCGGACTTTTATGTTTAAGTAGAGGTATGGAAGTTTTAATAGCTAATCTGCCTGCAGAAGAAGACCCCGATTCCCTGATCTTAAAACAGGGTAAGATAGCAATGCAAGAAGTTGTAGATAAATCAATTCCCTTAATCAATTTCCTGGCAACCGATCCGCGTCCGGAACAGCCAACCGCGGAAAGAATTGAACTGATTTTAGATGCTTTAAGGATATTAAAGGACAGAATTAAACAGGAGCTATTACTGCAAGAGGTCTCCGATGCCTTTGGAGTTACTGTAGGTGCTTTAAACAGTAAATTACGCCGTAGCAGTGCTTCCGTTTCCGCTGAATCAAGTGAACAAATTGTGCCTCAATACGAAAGCTTTGAAGAGCGAAATGTTCTTGCTTTGGCACTAAAGGACTATGAATCTTATAAATTACTTGCCAATGACTTGGATTCCAGTTATTTTAATAATAAGCGCTACCGTCAGGTATATAATTTCCTGATAACTCAAAATCTAAAATCAGAGCCCTGGGAACCGGCAGCCCTGCTTGATAATATTGAAAATAATGAAATAAAGGAAAGCTTAGCTGAACTTCTTTTTGAGGATTTACAGCAAATGTGTTTTGAAGATTGCCTCTCCGGCTTACGCATCCGTAAAGTCCAAAGGGACTTGGAAGAAATGGATCGCGCAATTAGCAAAGACCCTAAAAATATGGAACTCCTCAAAGAGAAAGAAAAGCTGGCTCTAAAGTATAGGCAAATGACCAGGAAGGTCGTAAACAAAGTCCTCTATTAGAAGGTTTTCCAAGGAGCATTAATGATTACTTACAATGAATGTTTGAAAAAACTGGTGGAATTGGGGAAAGAATCCGGTTACATAACCTTTAAGCAGATAAATGAAATTCTGCCCCCCAGTCCCTTCTTTCTGGATAAGGTGGATGATATTATCTTTGACCTTTCCCAGGATGGAATTGAAATCATAGACGAAACCGAAAAACGCATCACTAAAAGCGGAGCCGCTATTCGGAAACCATCCACCGCTAAAAAATTCAAGTCCAAACGCTATTACGATGACCCCGTTAGAATGTATTTACGAGAAATGGGTCGTGTTCCCCTTCTGGATAGAGAAGGAGAAGTGCGTGTTGCCAAAAAGATTGAGACCTATCAGAAAATGATCAACCAAAATGTGTTCAAATGCGGAAGCACTTTAAGGGAAATGTATAACTTCTTGCATCGCTATCGTGAACGCAGAGTCCGTTTAGACCAAATTTTCAAAGTAGATATCAGCACTTGGATAGATAAAAATCAGGATGCCAAAATCATAGAGAAATTCAAAGAAATCCTCAAAGAAAACGAAGAGAAATTTGAAAAAGTAGGAAATATCCTGGATAACTGTGAATTTGACGATACCGGAACTTCCAGCAGACAGGAAGAAATTGATGAACTCCGCTCTCAAATTGTGAATACCTTTATGCAACTGTCCTATAACGATAAACTCATTAAACGAATGGTTTACCGTATTCGCTCCCTCGTTGAACGCATTGAAGAAAGCTATGAAAGCATCAATAATTTAACCCGCATTAAACGCTATACCATTGATGAAATTTGTATGTATGGACGCCGTGCCAAAAAAAGCGATGAGGACTTTCAGGAAGTTTTGGAAGAAACAGGAATTGACCCCAATGTTTTTGTAGAGACCTTGCGCAAAATTAAAAATGCCCGCAGGAAAATCCGTCGTGTAGAACTGGAAACCAAAATGACCGGTAACAAATTAATCTTCCTGCTAAGGGAAATTGACCGTGCCGAACGCAATAAAGAAAGAGCGCAAAATGAAATGATTGAGGCAAATGTCCGCCTCGTTATCAGTATCGCTAAACACTATAACAATCGTGGACTGGAATTTTTAGACCTCATTCAGGAAGGAAATACCGGACTGATGAGAGCCGTAGAAAAATATGATTACCGTAAGGGCTATAAATTCAGCACTTATGCCACCTGGTGGATTCGTCAGGCAATTACCAGAGCTATTGCAGACCAGGCAAGAACTATCCGTATTCCTGTACATATGATTGAATCCATCAATAAAATTAATAGAACCAGCCGTCGCCTGATGCAAAAATTGGGGCGTGAACCCTATCCTGAAGAAATTTCCGAGGTCTTGGATATCCCTGTGGAAAAAATCAAAAACATTATGTCCATCAGCAAAGAACCCGTTTCTCTGGATAAGCCCATTGGACACGATAGCGAAGATAGTATCTTAGGGGATTTTATTGAGGATAGAACAATTATTTCTCCAGAACGCCTGGCAGAACGTTCCCTCCTGAAAAAACAGGTGGATGAAGTTCTGAAAACATTAACTCCGCGCGAGGAACGAGTTATTCGTCTGCGTTTTGGCATTGATGATGGCTATCATAGAACCCTGGAAGAAGTTGGCAATATTTTTCAGGTTACCCGTGAACGCATTCGCCAAATTGAAGATAAGGCACTGAAAAAACTTCGCCATCCTTCCCGAGCTGCAATTTTACAACAGTTCCTGGATAACTTCCATGTGAAATAATGTAGTTAGGGGATGCCATTCCTCCGCATTTTTGTAGTGAAAAAGGGAAAAGGTGAAACAAGGCAATAATTTGAGTTGCAATCTTGTTTCAGGTAACTGTGTCGTCACGAGTCCTCACTGCCAAATTTGATAGAGGAAAATGTAAAAAAATATTAAAGGCAGTGACGACTCCTGACTTACCTCTATTTTTCCTTCTTCCTTTTTTCCAGTTCTTCAAACACTTTCAGCATTGCCTGCACATTTTTCTCCACAATCTTTTCCAGCATAGCATTGGCAGGATGAATAATGCTTTGTCCGCGTTTATTTTGGCCTCCGATTTCCACTAAAAAAGCCGGAGTTCCCATCCGATAAAAGAAAAAATTACGTGCATTTCCCACTTCGGAAGTATTTCCTGCATAGACCTCGTAAGTTCCTTTCAGATAGTCCTTTTTCACTTCTTTAGCGTAAATAGTGGCTAAGGTCTGTGTCTTTTGAAAAAGTTCTGAATCATTACTCCGGGCAGGAAGATATATTTTTTCGCTGTAAGCACCGGAAATGGAGCTATGCAGAAAAATTGCCAAAGCAAAGTTTTCCTGTTGAGCCAAAGCGATAATTGCTTGTATTTCACTTTCGGAAGCCGGTTCTGAGCCCTTATAATAGGGACTGTTGATTTCTGTTTCCGAGTCCATATCCCAAAAAATAGGATAATTACGATTTAAGTCCACACCATCTGTGCGCAGATCAAGTTTATGATTATTATTAGTATCCCGGTTATTCTTACGTTTAGTTCTAAAAATTCCGGAACTTACAATCCGAAACCCTTCCGGATTCAAAGTGGGAATAATCCAAACCTGATAATTCTCTAAAAGATGGGATTGCTTATCCTCTTGGGAATAATTGTTTAACAACTTTTCCGCTAAGGCGAGGGAAACATTAACGCCAATAACTTCTTCTCCATGATGTTGACCTATTACCAAAATTGCTTTTTCGGCATTTTTATTCCCTAATTGCAAGGCATAAACAGGTAAATTTTCGGCACTGCTGAAACCAATAATCCTTTTTTCAGCAAGTTCTGGTTTAATTTGCACGATTTTATCCAATTTAGCATTCAGTTCTTCTGCCTTAACATATTTGGAATCAAGAGGATATACATTTCCTTTTGCCTGCATACAAGATATCAGGCAAGGTAACATCATCACCAGAAACATTATTTGTAAAGCATCTATTGTTTGCATAAATACCTTTTTATCGGAAATGAACTTATCGTCAAGGAGAAATACAGAAACCGAGAGTTGCAAAGTGAGAGCTAAAGCAGTGAGGGTTTTACAATAAGAGCCAAAGAAATGAAGAATGAATTTCAGTGGAAGGCACATACTTATATATTTTAGCTTTCTTTTATTCTCTTGCTTTCTATTATATTATAACGAGCTACCAGTAAACTTATAAAATATTTTATCTGATTCTGTCAATCTTATATTTGGATTCATCTTCAATTTTTTTTCCTTATAATTTTGAACCACGGAATTCACTTATAGCTTAGTTAGATAGGATAAAGTTGGATAGATATAAAATTGAGGAGAATTGTTTTTGGGCTGAAAATTGCATAATTGTGAGTGAAAATAATTCCGTAACCCTTTTTCTCTTGGCTCTTTACCTTTTGCATTATTTCAGTTCAAACTTGCGGGTTGCCAAATTCTGAATAAAAGCCCTATCGTGCGAGACAAAAATAACTGCACCCTGATATTGATTTAATGCTTGTTCCAGCATTTCCCGGGTTTTAATATCCAGATGGTTGGTTGGCTCATCCAAAAGGAGAAGATTATATTTTCCACAAAGCAAAGAAGTTAGTTGCACTTTTGCTTTTTCACCCCAGGAAAGAACTTCAATTTTCTGATAGGCAATATCTCCGGTTAACCCTAAGCATCCCATAAAATTACGAATTTCCATTTCGCTATCGGAGAACTGTTTCAGAAACTCTAAAATAGTTAAATTCCCCGGAAGGGTGTTTAAGTTTTGATTATAGACACCAACTTTTAAGAAATTGGTATAGGAAACGGTTCCTTTTGTGGGTTTCAGTTCGCCGGTAATTATTTTCAGCAGAGTAGTTTTACCTATTCCGTTAGCTCCTGCAAGCCAGATTTTTTCGCCTCCCCAAAGATAAAAATAGAGGTTATGCAAGACCTGTTTTTCGCCATAAGAAAAGTCAATATCCTTCAAGGAAAGCAGTTCTTTGGGTTGCCCTTGGACAGGGGAAAACATTATTTTACGGGTTTTATCTCTTATCGGTTTTTCAATCGGAAAACGATTTTGCAGCATAATTATACGTTCTTCAATATGTTTTGCCTGTTGATTCATCGTTCTGGCAGCGTTAAAAATTGATTCATAAACAAATCCACCACCTTCGGGACGGGTTTCTTTTTGAAAGCTGTTTGCCCAATTATGTCTTTTTTGAGCGGCTTCCTGCAATTTTCCAATCAGTTTTGTGCGTTGCATATATTGTTTTAACTGGTGTTCCTGCAATTCCTGTTTGTCTTTGGTAAAGCTTTCATAATTGCCTTTTCGGATAACAACTTTTCCTTTTTCCAGTTCAATAATTTTGGAGGCAGTATGATCAATAAACACTCTATCGTGGGAAACATAAAGGATAGCTTTGGGGTAATTATTCAGCCAATTTTCCAGCCACATAAGTTCTTGCAGGTCAAGATGATTTGTTGGTTCATCCAAAATTAAAATATCCGGATTTTGTAATAAAAGCAAGGCAAGCTGAACGCGAGTTGTTTCTCCCGCGGAAAGAGTGTTACAGCTTTGATTTGCCAGGGCATTCAAGTCCATTTTCCTAATTACTTCATCCACATTTTGTTCCCAAAATAAAACATTGTCGTGATCATAATTTTGCCACAATTCAGCAAGATGCAAGCCATCTTCAACGCACAGGTTTTTTTCTGCGGAGAGGGTATTGATTTCTCTAATAATATTATAGCTATTAATATCTCCCTGCAATAAAAAATCACGCACAGTTAATTGGTTGCTAATCATCAGGTCTTGAGGCAGATAACCGATTTTGGGAACGGCTATAGGATAGGAAATAGAACCCGAAGTGGGCTGCAGTTCACCCCTAATAATTTTTAGCAAAGTAGATTTTCCGCAACCGTTTTTCCCGATGAGAGCTATTTTTTGTCCGTCACAAATATCCAGAGTAATGCCGGAAAGAATTTCCTGATATTGATCGGGATAGGTGAAGTGTATATTTTTTAGCCGTATTGCCTGCATTTTTTCTCCTTTAATTGTTTTTAGCAGTTTTCTTGGCGGGCAGGCATAACAGCTTTCTTTATGAGAGAAAGGGTGAGATAGTTCTTTAAAGTTAAATGCGGGAAGAAGTTACTCTTATCTGACTTCCGGCTTTTGCAGGAAGGACAAAGAAACTCAAGAATGGCAGTAAAAAGACCGCTTGTCATTCCGCATTTGTGGCGGAATCCATTTTAATTGTAGGGATTCCTGCTATCTCAAGAATGGCAAAATATGCAAATGCCACTTGAAAAATAAGAACAACTATTGGGCTTCCCGATAGTGCAAAAAGGACATAGCAATTTTCTTTTTAACAATGTGATAAGAGCATTTTCCCGGACTGTTATGCCTTAAATTTTGCAGTTGATCATTGGTTCAATCTCCTTTGTTTATTATATTGTTCCTTTTTTATATGCTTTGGAAAAAAGTCAAGGAATAATAACATTGCCTTGGTTGTCATTTCAGAACCTTTCTGCACCCGGTAATATATTTGTAGCAAATCTATAACGATCAAGTAACGATACTACTGCAGTGTTACAGAAGTGTTACGGTAGTGTTACGGTAGTGTTACGGAATTGATTAAGAACCAACTAATAAATAAGGAGTTAAACGCCTAAATTGGAGGGTCTTTTTAAGGAGCAAAAAAGAACTATCGGATTTCGGTTTTTGTTTGCCGGATAAGGAATATATCTTATTTCTATTGACGAAATTAGGCACTTTTGTTAGCGGTTATATGCATTAGAATCTCGCTTCGGCAAAGTTTGAAGGTATAGCCATCAAGGACTATGTTCTTTGTGGCAAAACGGAATTTTACATCCCAATTGCAAAAAGGAGGTGAAAAAATGATAGAACTGAGAGAGGGCGATATAACCCTTTTTGAGGGCGAAGCAATTGTAAATGCGGCAAATAGCTCCCTTTTAGGTGGAGGAGGAGTTGACGGTGCAATCCATAGAGCTGCCGGAAAATGTCTTTTAGAAGAATGTAGAACATTAGGTGGATGCAAAACCGGCGAGGCAAAAATTACCAAGGGTTATAACCTTAAGGCACAATATGTTATCCATACAGTTGGTCCTGTTTGGCAGGGGGGTAACTCCAGTGAAGCAGAATTATTGGCATCCTGCTATAAAAAATCGCTGGAACTTGCTGTTGAAAAAGGGATTAAGTCCATTGCCTTTCCCAATATATCTACCGGCGTATACCGTTTTCCCAAAGAAGAAGCAGGCAAAATTGCTGTGGAAACAGTGCGGGAATTTTTGCCTCAACACCCTGAAATAGATGTTTATTTTTATTGTTTTGATCGGGAAAATTACGATATATATTGCAGGTTATTGCAGGAGAATTGATTATAGGAGAGCAAGGACAAAAGAGATAGTTTACATAACATCGTTATGACAGCAGGAAATTTTCCGAGAGCTTGATGAGGATATCAACCTTCCGGAATTCTCAACTCTCTAAACCTTCTCCACCCTCTCAACCCTTTTTCCTGTTCGTTATCACTTTAAAACAGCGGTAAATTGTTTGCGCATAATTTTCCCGCCACCGGCATTTTGCGATTCCCACAAAACAATATAGAGACCGCGCGGGGCAAAATTGCCGTCCTGTTTGCAGCCATTCCAGTAAAGAACTCCCGCAGCATTTACCAGGGCATAATCTGCTACAGTACAAATCTTTCTTCCGTTCAAATCGTAAATATTGCAGGTAATTCTATTGGTGGCAGAGGGAAAATTGTAGGCAAGAGATATTTTCTCTCCCGCTTTAGCGTTACAAGGGCTTCCTGATAAGACAACTTTTCCCAAATCGGGCAGTTCTGTTTGCGGCATACTGCTGTTGGGAAGTCCCGGAGTGCCACCTATTTCACTATAACAATTTTGCCAAAAAACAGTGGAATCCGCAGTAACTCTTTCGCGGGAAACACCTTTTATTATTTCCTCTCCGGAATAAATCAAAGAATCCAAAATACCGGTTTCATTTTTCAAAACCAGACAATCTCCCGCATTATTCAGATAAGTCCAACTCTCAGCTAAAATTATTGAAGCGGCAGGACACTCGGGATAACGCCAAATTAAAGCATCGGGATTTTGGCAGATAACAAAACAGCCACTTGTTGCAGGAAGGGAAAAACGGATTTTGGAAGTGGAATTATCTGTGATATAATAAGTTCCCTGAGAAATTTGGGCACCGTAAATTTCAATCCATTCCTGATTTCCGGATTCCGGATTAGCCAGAAACTCGTTGATATAAATGCCCTCTTCCATTTCAGGATTTAAGGGAACTAACAAAACATTATTGGTGGAATCAGGATCATCTACAAGCGATAATTTTACGGTTAAAGGCGAAGAAGCGCAGAAAAATGCCAGATTTACCAGAAGGGAATCCAAAGCTGGAATTGGAGCAATTGCCTGTTGAGCCAGTAACTCATTATTTTGAGTAACGGTTAACTCTGCCGATAAAATCGGAACAAGAAAGCTTAAATTTTTCAACCAAAGGTCAAGTTCAACATAATTATTCTCTCGCAAAACACTATAAGTTCCTAAAGCATAATCGCAATGAATCCGATTGGGCAAGCCGGGAGTTGGCTTTGCTTCCGCTATAAAATCCGTTTCACAATTATCGGTATCGTAGCCGTCGTAAATTCTTGCCAAAGAATAACCTGCCGGAACATCGGGAGCAAAATGCGTTCCTGCCAAATTATGATCATCAAATAACTGATTGGTATTGGGAGAATCATAAAGAACTGTATCGGTATAAGTTCCCTCAGGACTCACATAGCGAATGCCATCCGTTTCACTTCCCCCGTTTTGAAAGCTGAAATTATAGTAAAGTTGAGCATTCAATATTGACGCTCCTCCAATTAGTAAATAGCGATGAGGACGCAATTCAAAAAAGGGAAAAGTGTATTGAAGAGTAAAAGAACTACCTCCGGAAAGGATTTTAGCTCCTTCCAACTGCACACTTGTGCTACCGTTATTATAAAGTTCTATCCATTCCCAGCCCTCATCATTGCTAACTGGATCGTAACAAACCTCGTTAATTACAATTTCTGCCTTTAAAGCAAGGCACAAAAATCCCCAAAAAGCAAAGAGGACAATGTTCCTTATCCAAGCCATAAAAATCAGGAATTATTTCCGTTGTTCAATTCCAAAGGCAGGGGTTTAATGCCCCAAATGTCATCGGCATATTCTTTGATCGCTCTGTCGCTGGAAAATTTTCCCACGCGTGCTACATTCAGAATTGCCTTAGTTATCCACTCTTCCCGGTTCAAATAGAACTCATCAACTTTATTGGAGGTCTCTACGAAAGCGCGGAAATCAGCCATATTCAAATAGCTATCCCCATCTTCCATCAGTGCTTTCCAGATAGGTAAAAAGAGGTCTTTTTCGCCTTCCTCAAAAGTGCCATCAATTAAAGAATCCACAACTCTTTTCAGTTCAGGGTCGCTTTCATAATAACTGCGAGGATTGTAACCGCTTTGATTAAGCTCTTTCACCTCCTCTGCAGTCAAGCCAAAAATGAACATATTTTCCGCTCCAATCTCTTCAGCCATTTCAATATTGGCACCATCCAAAGTTCCTAAAGTTAAAGCTCCGTTTAAGGCAAATTTCATATTTCCCGTTCCACTGGCTTCATAACCGGCAGTAGAAATTTGAATAGAGAGGTCTGCAGCAGGAATAATCCTTTCGGCTAAAGAAACGCAATAATTAGGCAAAAAGACGACTTTTAAACGGTCTTTGATGTCCGGGTCTTTATTTACCACTTCTCCAATGTTGTTTATCAATTTAATCAAACGCTTTGCCAGAAAGTATCCTGGTGCTGCTTTTCCGGCAAAAATAACCGTTCTGGGCACAAAATTACCATTGGGATTATCTTTAATGCGAAAATAACGGGCAATTGTGCCCATCACATTCAATAATTGGCGTTTATATTCATGCAGGCGTTTTATTTGAGCATCAAAAAGGGAATTTACCTGCACGCGTATACCTGTTTCGCGATAAATGTATCTGCTTAAATGGCTTTTGTTTATATCTTTCACTTCGGCAAAAGAAGTGCGAAAATCAGGGTCATTTATATATTTTTCAATACCGCGAATTTCCTCCAGATTGGTGATCCAACCACTACCTATATATTCGGAAATTAAGCTTGCCAATTGCGGATTACAGGTATGCAACCAAAGACGCGGTGTGATGCCATTGGTCTTATTTTGAAACTTTCCCGGGTATAATTCAGCCAAATCGGGAAAAATTCTTTCACAGAGGATTTTGGTATGTAATTTGGCAACTCCATTCACAGTATGCGAACTATGAATTGCCAGTTGCGCCATTCTGATAGCTTTTCCGTTGGTTTCTTCAATAATGGAAAGATTACGCATTTTGGCTAAATCGCCAGGATACAAACGCATCACTTCTTCCATAACTACATTATTTATTTGATAAATAAGCATCAGATGCCGTGGCAGTAATTCTTCAAAAAGAGCAATACCCCATTTTTCCAGCGCTTCAGGCAAAATAGTATGATTGGTATAAGAAAAACAGCGCTTGGTGATTTCCCAGGCATTTTCAAAACTCATTCGTTCTTCATCAATCAAAATTCGCAACATTTCCGGAATAGCAAGAGCCGGATGCGTATCATTCAACTGAATGGCAATTTTATCCGCAAAGTTATTAAAACTATGGTGATAGCGTTTCCAATGCGCAAAAATATCCTGCAAAGTGGCAGAAACAAAGAAATATTCCTGCTGTAAACGCAACATCCTGCCCAAATGAACATTATCATTCGGATAGAGAACTTTGCTGATGTTTTCGGAAATGGTTTTCTTCTCCACTGCCTTTACATAATCGCCATTATTGAAATATTCCAAATCAAATTCAGCAGTGCTGGTTGCCTGCCACAAACGTAAATTATTCACATTATCCACTTGATAACCAGGAACAGGAATATCCCAGGCAACTGCCAGAACATCTTCCGTATCAATCCAATGGTGTTCAATTCTGCCATCGGGAAGGGTCTCGCTGATAACCTTGCCCCCAAAACGCACACGGTAAGTTAGTTCCGGACGATTGATTTCCCAGGGACAACCATTTTTACGCCAATTATCAGGTTCTTCCACTTGATAACCCTGAACAATCTGCTGCTTGAAAATGCCATAATCATAACGAATACCATATCCATAAGCAGGATATGCCTGGGTGGCTAAAGAATCCATAAAACAGGCAGCTAAACGTCCTAAACCACCATTCCCCAATCCCATATCCGGTTCCAGTTCAATAATATCTTCCAAAGAAATACCCATTTCCTTCAACATATCGTAAACTTCGTTATACACATCCAGATTGATTAAACTATTGGTAAGCATTCTCCCCAGCAAAAATTCCAGCGAAAGATAATAGACCTTCTTCACATCCTGCTTACGATATTCATATTGAGTGCGCAACCATCTTTCTATCAGCAGGTCTCGTAAACTGAGAGCTAACGCATAATAAATATCCCAGGGCTTAACTGTTGTTATATCTTTTATTAATGAATATTCCAGATGATTCAGAAATAAGGACTTCAGTTCGCTCTCACATTCTTCTGCCTTGTCCGTAAAAAAGATGGAGCGATAGTCATTCTTTTGTATATAATCTTCTTTCATTCATTGCACCTTCTCTGTTCTTATGAACACTTTTCCAACTGGGGAAAAGGGAATTGTTGTCAAGTAAAAAATGAGGAATTTACATTAGGGCACTGAAAATAACCAAAACACTGAGAAAAATGAAGAAAGCAAATATAATTTATAATAATACAGATTTTAGGTCTTATAGCCATTATTTTGTCCCTTTCATACAGTTGATATCACTTGTTTATGTTTATACTACCATTCTCAAAAGCCGACAAGGCACACGAAAAATTAATTCAGAAGCAAAATAATGAAATAAGCAGAATATCCCTTCCATTACCTAATTGGAAATGAAGTGTCAAATTGAGTTTGACACCTAAAATATGATGACTTTAACTGAAATTTTGCCTTATTTTACTCTTCATTCCTAATACATTATTTTATCTATCATTTGAATAATTATAGCAGGTTCAAAATCAAATGTTGCTTCTTTATCTATGCCAAATTCTGTCACAATTATATGCTTAAAACCCTTTATTCCCTTTTGCTCTAAGATTTTTTGCACACACGCAATCGGACACCCGTCAATCACTAAATCCTGATTACCTTCCTGTTGAATTGTATTTTGTACTTCAAATTCACCAGCTGCAACTCCGGATGTACAACCCATTTTATATTGATTCTTCAGATGCAATGTCTTCGCAAGCTCAAAAGAAATGACACCTACATTACTGGCTCCACTACATGCGTAAACTTTGTTTGTTGCTAAATTAGTTGCACACTTGCTATTTTCTTCTCCTGTATTACAATTACAGGAACAGCTACAAGTATTTTCATTTGTCATTTTTCACCTCTTATTTTGATCTAATATTTAATTTGGGACAAACAATTATAAAAGTTCAGCACACAGGGACATAGCAGATTATACCAGACCTGATTATTCACTTTGTGACTACATATTAGTTTAGCATTTTTTAGAACAGCTAAATGCCTGGAAACGGTTGAGATATCCGTTCCGATCTGTTTCTGCAATTCACATACGCAATATTCCTTTTCAGCAAGTAAATCCAGAATAAATAATCGTGTCGGATGTGCCATCGCTTTCATTATTGTGCTCATATATTGATACTTAGGATCATTTTTCATATATTCATTTTCCTTTAATTTTCAATTTGGCAAAATAGGCAAATTTGTCAAGGAAAACGATGGTAAGGATAATATAAGATACATTATAAGACCGTTGAACAATAAGGGATGAGGACATAACTGTGATAATTTCTGACTAAGCGGAAGAAATATTCAAAAAAAGGAAATATTTTTATCTGATATTTACTTTTTGCCTTTTCCAAACCCTCTTTTTCGCTTTGTAAAAAAATCTCGGTGCTCTCGGTGAAAAAAAACCAGCGGAATGTAATTTCATAACCTCAGCTTATAATTATGATCATCAAACATAATGATTGACAAACATAATGATTAAAAAAGTATAGTCCCGAATACAAAATAATGAGGTTTATTATGGAATTCTTAAACAGACACACTGAAATGTCTATACTTAAGGAAGAGTTAGCGAAAAAGGAAAGCCGGTTAGTTATGCTTTATGGACGTCGTCGGGTCGGAAAAAGTGCTCTTTTACAGAACTTAGATATAAAGGACAGGATTTATTACCTGGCAGATATCAATGCTGCAGAGGTTCAGCGAGCTTTTTTTGCTGCTGAACTGACAAAGTTTATTCCCGGTTTTAATTCTGTTCAATATCCGGATTGGTTCACTTTTTTCCAGCAGGCAAACCGGCAATTGACAAAGAAAATAACCCTTATAATAGATGAATTTCCTTATCTGGTGAAAAGTTCTCCCGAATTACCCAGCGTTCTGCAAAAGATAATTGACCTCAAACAGAATTCTATGTTTCATATAATTCTTTGTGGCAGTTCGCAACAGATGATGCAAGGTGCGGTTCTGGAAAAAGGTTCTCCTCTTTTTGGCAGAGCCCAGAGGATTATCAAACTCCAACCCTTGGAGTGTTACTGGTTGCAACAAGCTTTAAATGTTACTCCTGTTCAGGCAATAGAAGAATATTCTGTCTGGGGAGGAATTCCACGCTATTGGGAAATAAGAAATGAATTTCAAAGTATGTGGGAAGCAATCAGAGAGGCAATTCTTGATCCTTACGGTATACTCTATGAAGAACCCTTCCATTTATTTATGGATGATCTTAGTGGGGCTGTGCAGCCTATAAGTATTGCTTCTTTAATCGGAATGGGCTGCAATAAGCTTTCTGAAATAGCTGGCAGATTGAATAAACCAGCTACTAATCTAACCAGAGCTATACAAGTTCTGATTGACACCGGTTATATCAAAAGGGATATCTGCTGGGGTGAGAATTATAAGAACAGTAAAAAGACCTTATACCGTCTGGATGATCCTCTAACCAGATTCTTTTTTACTTTTGTAGTTCCCAACAAGTCCAAATTGAACAGCAGACAAATAGCAATCGTGGAAAAGGAAATTAAAAACCGTTGGCAGGTTTATGTTTCTGAGACCTGGGAAGAACTATGTAGACAACGCATAGTAAAACTTACAATTAATAACACAAGTTTCCTTCCGGCACAGCGTTGGTGGCAACAAACAAAAACCGGAAGCCAAACGGAAATAGATATCATTGCTGAATCTGTAGATAAAAAGGATTTGCTTGTTGGTGAAGCAAAATGGCAGAAAAAAATAAAACCGGAAACCATATTAAGGGAACTGGAACAGAAAATTACTGCTCTACCTCTTAAAAAAGAATATCAACATATCTACCGTTTAGTAATGCTTCCGGAACTTGAATTTGCAGTACAGGGAGATATTGTTTTTGCAGGAGCAGATTTTGTGTGTGGTAAGTAGTGAGATGGTGAACGGTGAATAGTGAAAGGTTAAAGGTTAATCCTGAATAAGCAACACAGATAAATTAAAATTATCATAAAATCTCTGTGTTTTCGTTGTATAAATACAATCTCTTTCTCTCTTTGTAAAATAAATCTCTTTTCCTCTTTGTAAAAAATCTCGTTCCCTCGGTGTTAATAATAATCAGCAGCATCTGAACAAAAATAAAAGAACATATTATTTTACTTGACGCCATACCCTTCTTCAAATATTAAACACTTTATGAGTAATTAATATATCTTATTATAAGTTAGGAACTAAGTTTTCTCAAGGAGGAAATATGAGAAAGACATTGTTTTTGATTCTACTAACCCTTTCCTTTATAGGAGGGTTATTCGCTCAGGTAAATATTCAAAGTGGCCAGAATGTAACCCAAAACTTTGATGTCTTGGGAACTTCAGCTGCTGCAACCATACCTACCGGTTGGAAAGCTGATAAAAATACAACCGTTAGAAGTGTGGGAACTTATTCTGCTGCTGGTACTGTCACCGAACGAATCGCAGGGAATAATATGAGTTCATCTGCTACAAACGGTATCTATAACTATGGTGCAGGAGATGCAGCTACTGCTACCGATAGAGCAATTGGTTTTATATCTTCCGGTACTGCTACCAAAAGTGGCAATGTCTATGTTCAGTTAACCAATAACGGCAGCACTAATATCAATTCTTTTACTATAAGTTATAATGTAGAAAAATACCGGATGGGAACTAATACAGCCGGTTTTTCTTATCAGATGTATTATTCTGCTGATGGAACAACCTGGACTACTGCCGGTAGTTCATTTTTAACCTCTTTCCCAGCTGATGCTACAACCGGTGGCTATGATTCAGCTCCAGGGGCAACAGTTCCAGTAACTGCCACTTTATCTTACTCTCTTTCGGCAGGAAGCTCTTTGTATCTTGCCTGGAACTATTCCGTAACAAGTGGTTCAACTACTTCCAACGCTCAGGGCTTGGGAATTGATGATGTAAGCATTACTGCTGAAGGTGCACCTACACCGGTTATTGTAGTTAATGGCACTTTAACTCCTTTTTCTACTTATACAGGTACTCCTTCCACAGCTCAGAGTTACACTTTGAGCGGTCAAAATTTAACCGGAAATATCACGGTTGCTGCTCCTACAGGTTTTGCTCTTTCTACTGATGGAACAACCTATACCGGCAATTTATCTTTACCTGCCACTTTTAACGGTTCGGTATATGTACGCTTAACCGGAGCTGCAGCAGGAAATTTTTCCGGCAATATTGTGCATTCCAGTACCGGAGCAACGAATGTAAATCTTGCTGTGGAAGGAACTGTTACCAATCCTACACCGACAATTAATATTACAGCTAACTTAAGCACTTTCAGTACTCAATTAGGAACTCCTTCTGCTGCCCAAAGTTATACAGTAACCGGATTATTTTTAACTGCCGGAATAAGTGTTACTGCACCTGAAGGTTTTGCCCTTTCTACAGATAATACTACCTTTTCCAACACTCTTACCTTAGCCAGTAATTTCAGCGGATTGGTTTATGTGCGTTTAACAGGAGCCACAGCAGGAACTTTTTCCGGCAATATAGTCCATTCCAGCACCGGAGCAGAAACCCAGAATTTGGCTGTAAGTGGATTAGTTATTGATCCTAATGCAGCAACAACTTTCCTGGAGGAAGAATTTATTTATCCCGCTGGCGATCTTTTAACAGATCACGGATGGTTTGCTCATAGTGGAGCAGGAAACCATCCTGTAATTGTAGCTGATGAAGGTCTTATTTATCCTGGTTATTATGCTTATCAGGGTTTAGCCGCTCAAACAGTTTTCTCGGGTTCGGCGGAAGATGTTAAAAAGACCTTTGGTGATCAGACCTCTGGCACTTTTTATGTCTCCTTTTTGGTTAATGCTTCAGAGGTAAAAACCACCGCTGATTATTTCTTCCACTTTTTACCCAGTTCGTCTTCATCAACTGACTTTAAGGGCAAAGTATTTGTGCAAAAAGATACTTCCAATAACCTGAGATTCGGTATAACCAAAGCAGCAAATGCTATTTCAGAATCTGCAGCTACTACTTACAGCTATAGTTTAAATACAACCTATTTGATTGTGGTTAAATATGTAATTGTTTCAGGTGCTACCAATGATGAGGTCTATATGTGGGTTAATCCTGTTATCGGAGAAACTGAACCTGCACCTCAACTTACGGCCGATGATTTAACAGGAACAGATATAGGAGCAATTGGAGCAGTGGCTATTCGTCAAGGAACTAATGGTCCTATAGCCAGAATTGATGGCATCCGAGTAACCAATAACTGGGCTAAACTTTGGGAAGGGTCTCCTATGGAAACTCCAGTTATTCATACCAGCACACCCGAGCTTGATCCTTTGGAAAGCATTGTAAATCTTCCCTCAGACGAAACCAGAGATTATACTTTATGGGGAACTAATATCGTAGGTGGAATAACTGTTACAGCCCCCAACGGCTTTCAGGTTTCTACTTCTCAAATAGAGGGATGGGCTTCCAGTATAACTGTTCCCGCCGATTTTCACTCGCAAATTTATGTGCGGATGCTGGCAAACGCCATCGGTGAATATGAGGGCTATATTGTTCATACCAGTGGAGGTGCTGAAGCTGTAAATGTTAGAGTAACAGGGGAAGCTCTTCCAACACCTGTAACCTGGAATATTACTGCCAATTTAACTCCTTTTTCTTCTGAAGCAGGAACTCCTTCTGCAGTTCAATCATATACTTTAAGTGCTCCGGGAGCAATTGATCCTATTCAAATAACTACTTCCTATCCTTTTGAATTAAGTTCTACGGGAACAGGTAACTGGGGAATAAGTTTAACCCTGAGCAATACTTTTAGCGGAAATGTTTATGTACGGATGAATGCTACAGGTTCTGGAACATTCAACGGAATAATCTACCATAACACTACTTATGCTAATGAATATCAACTTCCCGTTAGCGGAACTGCCACATCTCAACCCGGAATGGCAAGTGATTTGTTTTTCTCTGAATATATAGAAGGCAGCAGCAGTAATAAAGCTATTGAAATTTTCAACGGCACCGGTGGACCAGTGGACTTGAGCAATTATTGGGTGTGCCTGTTTGCTAATGGTGCTATAACACCTTCAAATCCTATACATTTAACCGGAACTCTCGCTCACCTGGATGTTTATGTAATTGCCAATGCTTCTGCAAATGCCACTATTTTGGGATTGGCAGATACAACTTCTACCGTTTCTTTTTATAATGGAGACGATGCTCTTTTGCTTTATAAAAAAGTGGGAACGGACTCCACCAGAATAGATGTTATCGGCACTATTGGCACAGATCCCGGAACGGCATGGAATGTAGCAGGAGTTACAAATGCTACTGCTGAACATACCTTAATCCGTAAACCCACCATTACTCAAGGCAATTTGGATTGGGCTATCAGTGCTGGAACTAATGCCGATGATAGTGAATGGATTGTTTATGCCCAGGATTATACTGATAATCTGGGAATGCATACCTTTGGCAATGTTGTAGTTATGCCTGTTTTCAATCCTCCTGCGGGTGCTTACGCTACTCCAATAAATGTAACTATCAGCACAACCACTCCTGGAGCTGTAATTCACTATACTACTGATGGTTCTGAGCCCACAGAAGCATCTCCTGTTTACAGCGCTCCAATTCCTGTCAGTTCAGATACTACTATCAAAGCTAAGGGTTATGCCACCGGTTATTCGCCCTCTGCAATTGCTACTGCTTTTTATGATTTCCCGGAAAATGTATCTACTATAGCACAATTGAGAGCCGGAACTTTAGGAAGTGCCTATCGCCTTACGGGTGAAGCAGTTCTTACTTTCCAGCAGGCAAATCGTAATCAAAAATATGTTCAGGATGCTACAGCCGCTATCGTTATTGATGATCCCAACAGCAAAATAACCACTACTTATAACCTCTACGATGGAATTACCGGAATAGCGGGAACTTTATCTGCTTATTCTGGATTACTACAATTTGTTCCTATTGCCGATCCGGGAGCTGCCACCTCTCATAATAATACAATTGTTCCTGTAACGAGAACTTTGGCAACTATCACATCTGCCGATCAGGCAAAACTGCTTAAGATATATAGTGTAACTTTAACACCCAATGCTGATGGTGTTTTTGCTGCAACAGCAGAAAATATCAATGCCAGTGATGCTTCCGGAACGGGTGTTATGAGAACTTTCCCCAATGCCGATTATGCCGGAACCGCTATTCCAACAGACCCTGTGGATATCGTCTGTCTGGGAGGTCAATATAATGACACGATGCAATTCAGTCCGCGTTTTCTAGCAGATATAACTCCCGCTGCTGGAATCTTGGAAGCCCCGATTGTTAATATTTCTCAAGTAGCTGGAATGATAAACCTTAGCTGGAATCAGGTTCCTGGAGCTACTAACTACAGAATTGAATCTGCTGATGATCCTTATGGCACCTGGTCTACCGTAACTACAACTCCCAATTTATTCTATAGTGGCGCGGCTGTTTCCAAAAAATTCTATCGGGTGATAGCAACTAACTAAACAAGAAACCCTATTCTTAATAAAATAAAGAGGTGGAGATTTTTTCTCCACCTTCTTTCTTCTGCAGATTTCCCTTGACTTTATATCAACATTTGGATAGTTTATCTTATAAGAACTAAACACAAGTGGAGGTATAAAATGTTTTTAACCGGAACACAACTTAAAGAGGTCTTCCTCAAAGCTAAAAAACAGCGTTTTGGTATCATCGCATCCAATGTTGTTTTTGACACTCAGGTAAGAGCTCTCATTCAAGGTTACGCGGCTGTCAATTCTGATGGCTTAATGCAAATGAGTACTGGTGCCTGTAAATATGCAGCAGGCACTTCTCAGGATTTGCATATAGGGGCAAAAATGATTTCCGCAATGGTAAAAATCTTTTCTGCTCAGTTTCCCAAATGTGGAATTGGATTGCATATTGACCATGCCACACCTAACTATTTTGATTTTATTAAGTTCTGTATTGAAAACGACCTTGTTTCCTCTGTAATGATTGATGCCTCGGCAGAAAAACTGGAGGATAATATTCGGATTACTAAAGAGGTTGTGGAGTTGGCACATAAATATAACATTTTAGTAGAAGGTGAAATCGGTCATATCAAAGGTGCCGAAGATGAAATTGTTTCCGAAGATGAGCTCTATACCAAACCCGAAGAGGCATTGGAATTTGTAATAAAAACCAATGTAGACCTTTTTGCTGCTTCCGTAGGTACCAATCATGGCGTTACTAAAGGTGAAAATGTAGTTCTGCATTTGGATTTAATTAAGGAAATTGATGACCTGCTGATTAAAAATGGAGTGGAAAGAGGACTGGTTTTACATGGAGCTTCCGGATTAACTGATTGGCAACAACAAACAGCTATTGCCAATGGTGTGGTGAAAATCAATAAAGATACTCATTACCAGATGGATATGGCTTCTGCTATTCAAGAATATTGGGAAAAGGAAAAATATGCCATTGTTTGCCCACCTGATGTTGACCCTGCTGCCTATATACCTAATAAAAGCAAGTTTGACCCTCGTAAATGGTTAATCAAAGGGGAAGAGAAAATGCAGAATACGGTTATGGAATTCTGCAAAATGTCCGGTAGTGCCAATAACAGTATTTTGCTATAGCTGATATGGTTAAAATAAGCAATAAATGGAACTCTGATTCCATTCTCTGTCTATTTCAGGGTGATTGTTTGGAACTACTGGATTCCATACCGGATGCCGCTATTCAGTTAGTAGTTACTTCACCTCCCTATAATATAGGCAAAAAATATGAAAAACGCCAACCCTTAGATGAATATATTGACTGGCAGAAAAAGGTTATTACAGAATGCTGTAGAGTTCTAAAAAAAAGTGGAAGTATCTGTTGGCAGGTAGGAAATTATATTGAAAACGGAGAAATTATCCCTCTGGATATTTTACTTTATCCTGTTTTTGCTGAATCGGGCTTAAAACTAAGAAATAGAATAATCTGGCATTTCGGGCATGGTTTACATTCTTCCAAAAGGTTTTCAGGACGCTATGAAGTAATTCTCTGGTTTACCAAAAGTGATGAATATATCTTCAATTTAGACCCAGTCCGAATTCCCCAGAAGTATCCTAATAAGAAATATTTTAAGGGAGATAAAAAGGGAGAATTATCCTGCAATCCTTTAGGCAAAAATCCTTCCGATGTATGGAATATTCCCAATGTGAAAGCTAATCATATTGAAAAAACAATTCACCCTGCCCAATTTCCTGTAGAATTAGTAGAACGCTTAATCTTATCTATGACCAATGAAAATGACTGGACTTTAGACCCTTTTATGGGAACAGGAACAACGCAAATTGCTTCGCTTATTCATAACCGGAAAAGCTGTGGAGCGGAACTTCTTGATGAATATTATGAAATTGCCCTGCAAAGAATTAATAGTGCCATTTCCGGCGAATTGAAAATACGCCCTATGAATAGACCGATCTTTGATCCTGAACATCCTAATTCCTTCAAACCTATTACGGTAAATTTAAGCAAAATAAAAGAAGAACAGTCAGAACTTGATCTGGTTTGGAGTAATGAAAAGTGAATATTGTCTATGAATACTCACATCTTGGCGGTTTGGAAATATTGTTAGTAAGATATCCTAAAATTATAGAAGAAGTATTAACCATTATAAAGGATATTAAACCTCACAAAACCAAGATTAGTAAAGAAAAAACAATGAGTGGCAAAGCGCTTTTTTCTCCTAAAGATATAAATAAACAATTCAAAGACAAATTTCAATTATTAGGTTATAAAGAACTGAGAGATACTTTTAGTATAGAATTACCAAATTACGAACCGAAAATAACCGGTTGTTATAAACAAATTGACTTCTGTTTAGGGAAAGTTCTTGTGGAAGTGCAATTGGGAAAATACCCTTTTATGTTTTACGACCTTGCCAAATTTCAATACTTTTTTAATGAAAACAAAGCGGATGTAGGAATAGAAATAGTTCCCTGTTACCAATTACACAAGTCAATGTCCACAGGTGTTTCTTATGGCGAACAATTGATTAACGATATTGAAAGGTTGAAAAGGCACTTTCCGTCAGTTCCGGTAGCAATCTATCTAATAGATATATAAATACTTATAAGGAGAAATATGATGACAAATGTAGCAATCAACGGTTTCGGACGCATTGGACGTCTGGTTTTACGGGTAATTTTGGATAGCCATCCCGAATTGAATGTTGTAGCTATAAATGATCTTACGGATGCTAAAACGCTGGCACATCTATTTAAATATGACAGTGTGCATAAGATATATCCTGGCAATGTTTCCAGCGAAGAGAATTATTTGGTTGTAAATGGCAAAAAGTTCAGGATTTTTGCGGAAAAAGACCCTGAAGTTCTTCCCTGGAAGGACTTGGGAGTGGAATTCGTAATTGAATCCACCGGTATCTTTACTTCTAAAGAAAAAGCATCCAAACATTTGAAAGCAGGCGCTAAAAAGGTTATTTTAACTGCTCCGGCAAAAGATGAAGTGGATGCTACAATCGTGATGGGGGTAAATCATACCTCTTTAAAAGCGGAACATACAATTGTTTCCAATGCTTCCTGCACTACCAATTGTCTGGCTCCAGTAGCAAAAGTTCTGCAGGATAAATTTGGTATCCTGAATGGCTTAATGACTACTATTCACAGCTATACTAACGACCAAAGAATTTTAGACCTGCCCCATAATGATTTGCGTAGAGCCAGAGCTGCCGCAATGAGTATGATTCCAACTTCCACAGGAGCTGCCAAAGCTATCGGTTTGGTTATTCCTGAATTAAAAGGCAAACTGGATGGAGTAGCAATCAGAGTTCCTACCCCGGATGGTTCTTTAGTTGATCTTTGTGCCAATCTGGAAGTGGAAGTGACCAAAGAAGAAGTAAATATGGCTATGAAAGAAGCGGCGGAAACATATCTAAAGGGCTATTTAATGTATACGGAAGAGCCAATTGTGTCTATAGACATTGTTGGTAATAGCTTTTCCTCCATTTTTGATGCCTTGATAACTTATACCAAAGGTAAAATGGTGAAGGTCTTCAGCTGGTATGATAACGAATATGGATATTCTAACAAGGTAGTGGACTTGCTGGAATATATGCGTAAGCTGTAAATTGTAGAGATTTTTTACACCGAGAACACTGAAGACACTGAGAACACCGAGAAAAAGAGTTTAATTCATTCTCTTCCTGTTTTTCTTTTGCGGGTAAATAAACAAATTTTTCGGTGTTCTCGGAATTCTCGGTGTTTTCGGTGTATATAACATTCCCCAAGAAAGCAGTTGACATTTTTCATTCTTATTCACTTAGGTAATTTATTAAAATTTCTGTTTGAAAATGCATAATTATTTTTTACCTTCTGTGAATTCTTGTTTGCGCAGGAATGACAAAGGACTTTTCATTCCAGAAATGATATTATATCTTTAGAGGAATTTAGCTAAAAATTTATGAGAGAATATCCAAAGTCCATCTTCACTATTGATGTGGAGGATTATTTTAATGTAACCGAAGAAAGAGGTGAACCACCTGTTTCCGAATGGGATTCATTACCCAGTATTGTAGAAAGCGGTTTTTTGAAGTTGCTGGACTTGCTGGATACCTATCAGGTGAAGGCAACCTGTTTCTTTTTGGGTTATGTAGCCAAAAAATATCCGCATTTAGTGAAAGAAGCACAGAAACGGGGACACGAAATTGCCTCGCATGGAATGTTTCATCGGATTGTTTATAAAATGAGCAAGGATGAATTTACCGCCGATTTGCTACAATCCAAAAACATTCTGGAAGATATTTGTTCCGAGCAGGTTACAGCTTTCAGGAGTCCCAGTTTTTCTTTAACGGAGGCAAGTCCCTGGTTTTTTGAGACCTTGGCAGAGACAGGTTTTATTGCCGATTCTTCTGTTTTTCCCGTAAAAAGGGACTATGGGGGTTACAAAACAACGCAGAAAAAGCCCTATTGGATAACGACAGAAAAAGGTGATATATGTGAATTTCCGATTTCTGTAGCGCCCTTTTGCGGTAAAGATATTTGCTTTTTTGGGGGTGGCTATTTGCGTCTTTTTCCTAAGCGAGTTATTTTGTATATGCACAAAAAGCTGGCAAAACAAGGAATTCCTACTCTTTTTTACATTCATCCCAGAGAAATGGAACCCCAACATCCGCGTTTGAAAATGAACAAAATGGCATATTTCAAGAGTTATGTAAACCTGAATACGGTACAACCTAAGCTGGAAGCTATCCTTTCCAGCAGTAAGTTTATAACCTGCCGGCAGTATATAGAAACCTGCTTTCCGGAAAAAAGGATGTCCTCATCCTTCACTTAATAAGGAAGATTTGTAGTCAGCAGGAACTATATTAAAACTATGAAGGATAATTAAATGCAGGAAAATAAAACCGCCTCTTTCTTTGATCGCTATTCAATTGATTTTAATGCTATTTACGGTAGCGGCACAGGACCTTTTCAACGCTTAATCAATAAATGGTTTCGGCAGACAATGTTGATCCGTTTTCAAAAGACAATTGTTGCTTGTAACCCCTTAGAAGGAAAGACAATTCTGGATGTTGGTTGCGGTCCTGGAATTTATTCTATAACTTTAGCAAAAGGTTCTCCGAATTTTGTTTACGGTATTGATTTTGCTCCTTCAATGATAGAAATAGCCAGACAAGAGGCAAAGAAAGCAGGGGTGGAAAATATCTGCCGGTTTGAAATTGCCGATTTTAATACCCTGCCGGAGGATAAGCAGTATAATTATCTTATTTTAATGGGTTTTATGGATTATATGAAAAATCCCCAACAGGTTATTGAAAAAACAATGCGTTTGGCAAGTGATAAAGTTCTTTTCAGTTTTCCTTCCGATAAAGGTTTCTTGGCTTGGCAACGGAAAATCCGCTATAAATTTAAGTGTCCACTTTACCTTTATAACGAAAAACAACTAAAAAACCTGTTTTCGGATATTTCACCCTGGCATTATACCCTTGAAAATATAGGGAGGGACTTCTTTGTGACCTTGGAAAAAGGGGAAAACCTTTAGGCAGATAGAATTGCCTACCCATTGCTTACCCATTACGGATGGCATTAGTAATGGGTAAGCAATGGGTAAGCAATGCTATTAAGGAAGAAAATGGAACTGTTTATATTTAGAAGTAGTTACAAATATTGCAGGGAAATATATAATTGAATAGACAAGAGCCGTATTCTTGCTCAACCTTCTAAACCTTTTCAACCCTCTAAACTTTGCGCTAATAGTGATTTACGAGGAAATTTACCTTCCGGTATCTTCATCTCTTGGCTTTTAGCTATTTGCTTTTTGCTTTTTAAACCCCTTCATTTTCTGTTCTGGGCTCTTTGCTTTCAACTCTCACAATATTTTATTTCTATTTTATTCAGCGGAAATTTAATCCGTACAAATCAGTATCATCTATATAATCCTTATTGCCGATAATGCTACAATCCTACTGAAAGGTAGAGAGTGCGATTTCCGTTTAGCCAGGATTGTTGCCATTCCGTTTTCAGGTTAATTACTTTTCCTTTATAGGTTACTTTGGCAAAGACCCTATCATCCTCACTGGTGGCACAAATGCATCCCTCCGGATTTTCCGTGTCTGTTTCGGGCAGAATAAGAGAAGTAAGGGTTTGCCAGGTTTTAATTCCAGCAGAAATTTGCCATTTTGTCCTGTGATAGTGAAAAGCGTTTTCCCAATAAAAGCTGTTGTTTCGGCGTTCAATTTTATCTTCATAATGATAACGGAGCAAAAGAGATAAGGTAAGTTTCGGATTTAATTCGTGGTCTATCTTAAACCGCAAACGATAATGGACAGGAAGAGTAGCTATATAGCTTGAATCCGTTTCAGTTACGATTTCCTTATCCAGCAGGGTTAACTGTAAATTTATAATGGTATAAGAGGGATTAAAAGTAAGATTGAATATCCCTCGTGAATTCCAGTTCGGACCTTTAAGGGCATTATTTTTACGCATTAGAGCATAGCGCAAACCGAGGGACATATTTTTCGATAACTGATAATCCAAATTCCAGTCAATTTCCCTATTTTCTCCTTGATTGCCTAATAGATAGGGCTTGGCAGCATAAGCAGGCAATTGTTTTCCCTGTCTATAAGAATAACTGAGTTCCTGAGTAATATAGTTATAAATGAATTTAATGGAGGATTGAAAAGCAATGTTTTCTTCCAGAAGAGCTGTTTCTGCAGATAAAACATAGTTTTCCCCGGTTGTTTTAGCCGAAATTGAGTAAGCATTCAGATTTTTTACCCAAAGCGTATCGGCAAAGTCCCGATCGTAATTCTGGTTATAAGCCAACAAGGCAAAATTATTGTTTTTATAGTGATACTCCAGTCCTCCGGCGATAATTTCTTCCTGAACGGAAGTTTTCTCGGACTGAACCGATTTATAAAGTGACCCGATTTTGCCTTCTTTCAGAGAAGCATTGCGCTTTTGACCGGAAGCCATAAAGAAAGCGGAAAAATTGTTTACCCGCCAAATAGCTCCTGTTCCAAAAGGAGAAAAGGAAGCAGGATGCCCTGCTCGGTTTATAGCAAAAAGGGAATTTCCTCCGCTTTTTTTCAGAATAGTTCCCCTACCAAAAGCAGGACGAAAGGAACCAAAATGAATTTCCGAGGGATTGTTTTTAGAAGGTATAGCCGATAGCTGGAAATTGGCATAAAGGTCTGAATTTTCCTTTTTATAAAGATTAAAGTTAAAGCGCATATCTTTCTGGCGGAATTGAAGATTTGCCAGTCCATTAGCAAAGGTCTCCTGATATTTTGTCCGGCTCTGAAGGTCTACCTTATGCTTTCCTGTTTCCAGTTCCGTGTAAAGTTGATTCAGCCAGTTATCTTCCAAGGTTTCGGATTCCAGCTCCGGTATTTCTTCTATTTGGCTAAATATAGGAACACAGCAAAAAGTAAAGAGGACAAGAAAACAGCCAAAAACCTTCACCAGGCAGAGCCCAAATCCACAATATGAGTTAAATCAAGTTCCGTATGAGTGCGCACAGCATACATCAAATTCACTTTACCTATCAGCACTTTCAGTCCCAGTCCAAAACGCGCGGGTTCACTTTGCCAGGAACTTTGAATTATTAAGGGTTTTGCTATGGCAAGAGAAGTTGCCAGAGAATAACTATCCTTTTCCTTGGGTCTAAAGGAATAAGATGTAGCAAAGGAGGAATTTTCATTGGCGTTAAAATTGGCAGAAAGGGTAAATGTCCTTTCTTCCGTGCGGATATTATTACAGCGTATTTCGCTTCCGAACCTTTTATTCTGAAAAGAAAGAGCAAAATCGTTATCCCAGGTATACCAGCTTTGGTCTGCTATTTTTTCGTAGATTAAATGCTGAGTTGCACCTATGCGAAAAAAGGAAAAACTTGTGCTTAAAGCCAAATATTCATTTTGCCAACGATAATCCGAATGCGCCAGATAGTCAATTCCCGTAGCTACTATCAATGGTTTTACGAGAAAGGCACTATGCAATCCATAAACATTGATATCGCTTATGCCAAATGGTTGATGCCAACTAAAACAAATTCCGCTTTCCCCAATTACGGGAGAAAGAGTATAATCCGCAGGTGAAGCCGATAACATAGTGATTCCTGATAAGGCATTAGCAGAAGCAGAATTTTCCGTTGTTAGAGAAAACAGGAAAGGGTTGGAACAAAACAGGATAAAAGTTACGCTCAGGATGTGAATATATTGTTTTCCCGTTTTGAACCACATAGCATTAACACTTTAGCTGATAAGCTGTTATGGGCTCAATACAGGTTTACTTCGCTCTCCGGATCAAAGAAATGTGCCTTAGCCATATCAAAAGTAACGCTAAGGTCTTGTCCCATTTTAGGTAAGTCCTTAGGATCAAAACGCGCCGTATATTCGTTATTTGCTGTAGTTAAAACAACATGATATTCATTTCCCAAGGGTTCTACAAAATCCACTTTAGTAATAAATTTCTGGGGTGATTCAGCCATAGCGTCAAAACGGGAATCGTAGATATCTTCAGGTCTGATGCCCATAATAATATCCTTATTTGCGTAATTTTGGAGAACTTCTGCCTGGCGAGGGGTAAGTTTCAGCTGATAATCTTCACTATCAAAATACAAATCACTTTCTTTTCTAATCAATTTGCCTTTCGTCATATTGATGGCAGGACTGCCAATAAAGCCGGCAACAAACATATTTGCAGGATTATTATAAATATTTAAGGGGGTATCTATTTGCTGAATAACACCATCTTTCATAACTACAATGCGGTCTGCCATAGTCATTGCTTCCACTTGATCGTGCGTAACATAAACCATAGTATTGCCAATAGTATGATGCAATTTAACAATCTCTGCCCGCATTGCCACACGCAATTTGGCATCCAGATTGGAAAGGGGTTCATCAAATAAAAAGACCTTCGGATTGCGAACTATGGCTCTTCCAACGGCAACACGCTGTCTTTGACCCCCGGAAAGTTGACCTGGTTTTCTTTTCAGGAGTGATTCTATGCCCAATAATTTTGCCGCGTCATAAACAATTCTCTTTATATCTTCTTTGGGAATATGCCTCATTTTAAGAGCAAAAGCCATATTATCAAACACCGTCATATGCGGATAGAGAGCATAATTCTGAAAAACCATAGCAATATCTCGTTCTTTGGGAGGCACATTATTAACCAAAACATTGCCAATATAAATCTCCCCGGAAGAGACCTCTTCCAAACCAGCTATCATTCTTAAAATTGTGGTCTTTCCACAACCGGAAGGACCTACAAGAACTATAAATTCCTTATCTTCCGCAGTAAAAGTTACATCTTTAACAGCATGAACACCATTATCAAAATATTTATTCAGGTTTTTTACGGTAACCTTAGCCATTATTACTCCTTTTGTGTTTACTCAAAGCAGGTAATAGGGAAATATGTCAAGAGAGAAATTATTGCTATTATTCTAACAGTTATTATCCGTAGCTCCAGTAGGTGATTGATAGAGTTCAACCCGGTTGCGTCCATTAGTTTTTGCCACATAACATGCTTGATCTGCACAAGCAATACATTTGGCGAGGTTTTTGGGCTGAGAGGAAATATGAAAATCACAGGCAATTCCGATGCTAATTGTGAAAGTAATAATCTGATTGTTGTAATCAAAGGAATATGCCTCAATTTTTTGGCGGAGGTCTTCCATAATGGAATAGCTTAATCTCTGGTCGGAATCAAAAAGAATAACTAAAAACTCATCACCTCCATAACGGATAACAACATCACTTTTACGGAACTCGGAATTGAGAATACGAGCCAGTTCTTTCAACACAAAATCCCCTGCCAAGTGACCGTAATTATCATTTACCAGCTTGAAGAAATCAATATCTATCATACTGAAACAAACAGGAACATTATGACGAGCCGCTAAAATTACCATTTGAAAGAGGTTTCCTTCCAAGTATCGTCTATTTCTTAAGCCGGTTAAGCTATCGGTTAAAGAAAGTTCACCCACTTTCTCATAGAGTTCTTCAATTTTATAGAAGTTTGCTTGTAAGCTCTCTACATAAGCATTATTCTGTAAAGATGCCTGATTGCTGAGTTCCTTGATGCGACTTTCCAGATAGGGAATGGCTTTATAAAAACGCAAAGGATCAAGGTGTTCTCGCATAAAGCGGGAAAGATGGAGAAAAGAATCCCAGCTTTTATGCAAAAAGTAATTGGAATATTGATAATTCTGAATGGAATCCTTGAAATTGGAAAGCACACCACAGTTATAGTATCCGGCAAAAAAATAAAGCGTATGAAGTTGTTGAACATTCAGCATTGAAACAGGATATTTAATCAGTATCCGTTGATATTCTATCTTTTCCACGGAAGGCACAAGACGGTCTTCCATTGAAAACAATTCATACAATACCATTGCCGTGTTCAAGGATTTCTGTTCTAAAAGGTAATCCTTAATTCTCAGCAATAAGGTTTTCTTGATGATATTCTGCTTAAACCAGTTAATAGAAATAAGCCAACGGATAATAAAATTGATGGCGCTATCACTGCTATCCCTTATATATACTTCTAAAATCAGGTTTAACTGCGTCTCCAAAAGCTCGGTAGGTTTATTTTGATGACGATAGATTCGGGTTTGGGAAAGCTGGAATAAAGCCCAAAGCTCAAGATGTTTATTTTCTTCAACAGGTTCCAGTTCTTCCAGCAGTTCTTCCGCATTCCCAAAATCCCCGTTTTCCGTTAAAAGATAAAGCAACTGAAGGCGATTAAAGATATTCATTAATTCCGGTTCGCTTTCCTTATGGTCATTCATAATCTTTTGCACATAAGGATAATAGGGCGAATCCTCTGTTACGGGACAATGACTTAGAAAACTAAGAAAATGATAAAACTCACTTTCCTGTGTTGATTTCAGCTCCAGGAAATAATCCAGCAGATATTCAATAAGCAGACCGGAAAATTCACTGAAAAGCTGATTATCCAGGTTCCCTGAACAGGCAGGAATCACTATATCCGCAATCTTTTCTATAATTAGCAGACGGCTGTCCTCATTTGCCAAAATCAAATCGTGAACTAATTTCTTCAGCTTATTACGAGTATCCTGTTCCACATTTGTGAACAGGGAAATATTGTAAATATGAGGTTGGCTATTTTTTTGGGGGTTCATCTTCTTTTGCCGGGACGAAACGAAAAACGGTTTCATCAGGTTTAGTCAGCCCAAAATTCTCCCGTGCAGCTTTTTCAGCGGCTTCGGGGTCGGTCTTTAAGCGTTCATTTTCTTGTGCTAAACTATCATTTTGAGCTTTGAGGATGGAGGTTTCTTTTTCCAGCTGTTCTACCCGGCGTTTCAATTTCCAGGTATTCAGAAAGCTGTTATTAGCTAAAAATAGAATCCAGATTATCAACAGGACTATTATTGCCCAAAAGGCAAAACGCAAAGTAGGACTAAGCTTTTTCGTTTTAGATTTCATTATACACCTAACCTTGCCAGTAATGATTTTTTAATGTCTATTGCCTGATAGGGACAGAGTTCATGACAACAGAGACATTTAATACACTGCTCTTTATGAATATAGGGCTTGGTATCATTTTGCCAGGAAATAGCTTTTACCGGACAGCTCTTTACGCATATTCCACATTGTTTACAGCGTTCACTTACCGCAGGATAAAAGTAATACACTTTCCGAAATGCTTTACGAGCAATATCGGGAACATATTTCAGCGTTTTCTGGATTACTTTTACGCTGTTTATATCCGCATCAGGTATTCTGTAGTTGCGGAAAGAAACAGGAATTTTAATCTGTGAGGGTAAAATGCCATCCATAATCAAAGCGGAACTTAAATAGGGAACATCTTTTAGCTGAAAACCCATTATGCGTGATGCTACATAATCCAATGCAGGAATGGAAGTTGAACCGAAAAGAAGTCCAAAATGATGTGGCTTCCCTGCAGAAGGTCCGTTGCCATCCATACCTGTAATACCGTCAATTATGCTATAGGTTATCCGGTTGCCAATTACAGCATACAAAGCGGTAAGCATAGCGGCAAAACTATTAGTATCGGGATATAAACGATGATATTCACTTTTCGCCAATCCCGGAACAAAGCCGAAAAGATTTTTCAGAGCTCCTGTGAATGCGGTTAATTGATGGGTCTTATATTTGCCTACATTGATAACGATTCCACATTGGAACAGAGCTTCGCTAACCTTTATGTTAATATCCTTATAGCTTAATTCTCTAAAGCCCAATGTAGAAAAATTGACTACTTTAAGATGATATTTTTCTGCCAGAGAAGAAAATCCGCAGGTTTGCCAGACAGTTTCAAAAGCAACAGAATTACCTGGACTGTCACCAAACCAAATCTCTTTTTTCCTGTCCAGAAAATAACGAATAATTGCTTCCAGCACTATAGGATGTGTAGTTACGGCTCTTTCGGGAGGATAAGCTCCCAAGGCATTGGGTTTAATTAATACCCTTTTACTATGATTTATTTTAGGGCTTTTTATTTCCTTGAAGAAATCGGCTACTGCCTCTTCTATAACAGGTAAATCGTAGGAGTCAATTCTGCGAATTTCTACTGCCGGTTTATTCATTTAGATGAATTTCCCTCTTCCGGAATATATAATTTAAATAGAAACAAAGGGAGAGATTTATCTGGGTTTTATTCACATCTCCCAAAATAACTTGCATCGCAGAGAGATTAAATATACCATTTTTAAAACGATAACTTAAGCCCGCAGTTAAAGAATGCTGTGCATTATCTTCAATGAAAACTGCCTGCGGAACTGTATTCCAGGCATAACTGGTATCAGGATTAACAACATTTTGAGCCAAACGAATCATACCGCTGTAAACATTGGAAGTAAAATGATAGCCAAGACGGTAAACTAATTTATCGCTCATTTTTTCCAAACCGGCTTTGAAAGTAAAACGATCATTAAAACTATCACAAATATCGCTTGTTTGTTCCCATTCGGCTTCTGTGGAAATGGTAAATTCCGGTTTCACAAATTCAATTCCGCCTGTAAGCCAAAGAGGCATTTTGAAATCGTAGTTGGCGCATTTCAAATTCCAGCCAAATTTGGTAGCTGGCATCATACTGAAGCCAATATTAGCAGAACCAAGCTGATATATAATTCCGGGCTGAAGGCGCAAATGATATTGGGAATCCCTTATGCGTTCATAACTTCTTAAAAATATGGGGTCATCTATATAATGGAATTGATTGTGCAAATTCAAACCCAAATGCAAAGGTCCGTTATGAAAAGCAATAAGAGCAGTTGCCTGATGAAGATTATAAACAGGAAAACGCTGAATTAAATCTGCTCCCTGATTGATAAAAAAGGAATAATCATCAAGGGTAATAGATTTAGGCAAATTGTAAAGCACACCAAGGGAAAATTTGTTCTCCAAGGCAAAACTTAAACCCAAAAGCCCCAAAGGAAAAGGAGAAGTGTAATTAGCATAAAGGGGATAACCCTCTGCCTCCAAGGATGGTTTAATATTCATTTCAATGAAAAACTTAACTGAATCGGGTAAAACGGAAGCAGGATTTAAAAAAGCATTATCTAAACCGCCTAAAACTGAAACACCCGTATAACCTCTTCCTGCAGAAGTTGAGCCGATATAATTCCGACTAAAGCTATCATAAAAAGGATTGCTGAATTGAGGAAGCAAAAGATATAAGGAATCAGCTTGAGCCATCAAAAAAATAGCCAGCAGACAAAAAATAGCAGTAAAAAACAAGCGTTTAATCATCTTTCCTTACCTCTACAGGGGTTTAATTTCAATTGTTTGATGCCTTTCTTTACCTACCGATACAAGCGAAATAGGAGTTTGAATATGATCTTCTATGGCTTTAATGTAAAGTCGGGCTGTCAAAGGCAACTTATTGATATTTTTGCAGTTGCTGATGTCTGTATCCCAGCCGTCAAATGTCTCATATACAGGTTCGGAAAGAATTAATTGTAATTCATTCAAATCCAGAGAACAGTGAATTTTCCCTTCGTATTTGTAACCGGTGCAGATTTTTAATTCTTCTATGCCGGTTAGAACATCCAGGCAAGTGAGAACTGCATTATCCAAAGCATTTATCCGCGCAGAAAATTTTCCTGCTACAGCATCAAACCAGCCAATTCTTCGGGGTCTTCCTGTTGTGGAACCATATTCATTTCCTATCTTCCGAATATAATCAACTGTATCTGCACAAATCATTTCTGTGGGAAAAGGACCTATTCCCACTCTGGTAGCGTATGCTTTATAAACACCTAAAACCTTATTCAAACGCCTGGCTGAAAATCCTGTTCCAATTCCAACGCCATCAGTCATTACTCTGGAGGAAGTTACAAAAGGATAAGTGCCAAAAGTTAAATCCAGTAAAGTTCCCTGAGCTCCTTCAAAGAGAATGGTTTTTTCCTCTTTAACGGCAATATTATTAAGCAAGATTTCCACATCGCCAACATATTTTTTCAAGTATTTCCAATCCTTTTGCAGTTTTTCCACCAGGATATCCAAGTCCTGTTTACCTATTCCAATATGATGGTAACCATATAATTGCTTAATACGGTCTCTTAAAGAAATGGGGTTTGCCAGGTCTTCCATTCTAATTCCAAATCTGGCAGTAAGATCACTGTAGGCAGGACCAATTCCTTTAAGGGTTGTGCCAATTTGCATTCCTCTGCGTTTAGTTTCAATTTCCAGGTCTATTTGTTTATGAAGTGGCAAAACGATTCCAGCCCGAAGGTCAATAAGAAGACGATTTTTAAAGTTAATTCCCGCTTGTTCCAGTGTTTTTATTTCCTCAATAACTGCCGGTGGATCAATTAAAACACCTGCTCCAATAAGGCATTTGGTTTGGGGATATAAGATTCCTGACGGAATAGTATGTAACACATATTTTTTTCCACCACTTACAATAGTATGACCGGCATTACTTCCACCTTGAAAACGCACAACATAATCTGCTGAAGAAGCTAAGTAATCAACTATTTTAGCTTTTCCTTCATCACCCCACATACTTCCCAAAACCAATATTGATGCCATTATCTTCTCCTTATATTATATAAAACATCTTAATCATTATTTCTATTTCTGTCAATCTATTTCTTCAGGTTAGTGATTGAACGGGTGAATGGTGAAAAAGTGAAAAGGTGAAACCCATGCATAAGATCGTGATGGTTCAGAAATAACGAAAGGAAATAGTGCTCAGGCAAGTCAGTTGTGGTTCAGAATACCGGAAGGATCACAATTTTCAACCTTCATCTTTCATTTTTCACCCTTCATTTCTCCTTGACATAAAAGGTAAAAAAATTAGCTTGTAATATAGGATTCAAATTTTACAAGGAGATATAATGAAGAACTTTCTCACAGTCATTATCCTTCTGCTGTTTGCCTTACCTTTATTGGCAGAGGACTGGTTAACAATTTACAATAATGATCTTTCTTTAGTTCGCAGCCGTTTTGAGCTAGAGCTGGAAAATGGACGCCAGGATATCAATTTTAGCGATATAACCAGTAGAATAGACCCTTCATCCGTAATTGTTACTGGAAATGGAATTCGCATAGCGGAGCAGAATTTTGAATACGATTTAGCTGGAAAATGGCAGATTATGGCTAAATATCTGGATAGGGAGGTTCTGATTATCACGAAAGACCAATCCAGATTAACCGGAATTCTCAAGTTTTATAGTGACAACAGCATAGGTATTATTGAAAAAGGAACTGAACGCTTATTGGTAATTTCCGAAAGCGAAACTCAGTGGATTCAGTTAGCTGAATTGCCAGATAATTTTTACACAAAACCAACTTTGCATTGGAGCATAATTGCCTCTAAAAAAGCAAAATATCCTGTTCAAATGTCTTATTTAACGGGTGGCTTAAGCTGGGATGTTACCTATAACACGGTTTGGGACGAAAAGACATTACAATTTAATTCCTGGGTAACCATCAATAACACTTCCGGCAAAGCATTTAACGATGTGATGCTAAAGCTTATTGCGGGAGACATCAACCGGGTTTATTCTGGATTTTATGGAAAAAGAGGCAGTTTAATCAGTTATGATGCAAGTACAGCACAAGAATCTGCCGCTCCTTCCTTTGAAGAAAAGGCATTTCACGACTTTCATTTATATACTTTAGACCAAAAGGTCTCCTTTGCCAATAATCAGACAAAACAACTGGAACTTTATCCTCCCAAAAACATTAAAGCTTATGCTGAATATCAATATCCCACCTATGCTGCTAATGTTAAAAGTATCATCAAATTCAAAAATACTACAGATAACGGTGCTGGAATGCCTCTTCCCAAAGGGATTATCAAGGTATATAAACAAGATAGCGATGGCAACCTGGAATTTATAGGTGAGGACAGCATTAACCACACTTCCAGAAATGAAGAGGTCTCTATCAATACCGGAACTGCTTTTGACCTAATTGCCTCTACCCGCTTGAAAGAACAAACACAAATCTCCAAATATATCACCGAACGTCTCATCCAAATAACTTTAAGGAATAATTCTAATAAAAACAAAACCATTAAAGTAACTCACCAACTTTCTCCTAATACCCGCATCGTGGAAGCCGATTATAAATACACTATAGATAGTAACGATAAAGTTACTTTCAGCATTGATATCGCTCCCGATAAAGAAATAGTATGGACTTTTAGAGAACGTAGCGAGTATTAAACAAAAACGGAGTTTTGCTATGCGTGAAAAAATATTTTCCAACATCGTTGGAATTCAACGAGAAATGCTTAAATTGCTGGGAGAGGTTTCTGCCTTAACTAATAGTCCCTTAGCCATTGAAAATGCCATAGACGATGTTTGGCATCCCAAATGTGATGTCTTTCAAACAGATACAGAGTGGATTGTGATTGCCGAACTGGCTGGAGTGGAAAAGGATGAAATAAGCGTTTCAATTTCTCCTGAATACCTCAGAATTAGCGGAAATAGGGGTTTCCCCAATTCCAATACAACCGTTTGCTACTATAATATGGAGATTGAAACCGGAAGGTTTGACCGGAAGATATTCTTTCCGGATTTGAACATTGATAAGGATAACCCTAAAATTACCTATATCAACGGAATTCTAAGAATTGCCTTTAACCTGGCACCCATTGTGGAAAGGATTATTCCCGTGCAATAACAACTAATTTTTCCTTACCTTCTCTGTTTGTTACTGGTTGCATACTTGAACCCAACCTCTACTCATCATCCACCCATCCTCAATCCATAGTAAAGGATGGGTTGTGGGTGTGTGAATTGTAAGGAGAAAGTTGGAGGAGATAATTTCTACTTGGAAATGCCATAGATATAAAATCCCGTTAGAGATAACAGGTATATAATAACGGATTTCAATCCTCTGAAGATATATAGTTATAATTTTTCCCTCTGGATTCCTGCTTTCCCAGAAATAACAATAGAACGATAGGTATATAAAAATGGGTTTTAATCCAATTAATGCAATAGGTTTGAAAGCCCGAAGGGCAACACAATAATAGCGATGGTGGCGTAAGCCCCTCGTTAAAAATGGCTAAAAAACTTTATGCACTGCGCTCTTTGCTCTTTGCCAAAAGCCCGTCAGGGCGACACAATGATAGCGATGGTGGCGTAAGCCCCTCAAAGAATATAAGTCCTGTATTTTTTCCTTTTCATTATCTCTTTCGTCGCTATCTTTTTGCACCGGGTTAAAACCCGTTGTTAATATCTGTCGTTCCTACGGAACTCTTTTCTAAAGAAATTATATTTTTCCCTCAACCCCTAAAGGGATTTTTAATATATGCCTTCTTAAAATGGAAATTATATTACATATTGCAGGACTTTTTGATAGGTCTGAGCATTGATTTGCAGAATGGTTTCCAGATCGGGATCAAGGATAGGTTCCTGTTCATCCAATGCCTTTTTAACCAAATCAAACATTTTCAGATAGGGAATTTTATTCTGCAAAAAGAGGACAGAAACCGCTTCCACTGCGGAATTGATAACGGTGGGATAAATTCCTCCCGCTTTAGCTGCTTCCAAACCTAAATAAAATAAGGGATAGCGTTGCGGGTCAATTTCCTGAAAGGTTAAAGGTGGAAGAGACATTAAATCCGTTTCCACAAGCTGCGATTCAACCCTTTGAGGATAGGAAAGAGCATATAAAATCGGCAATTTCATATCCGGCATACTCATTTGAGCTAAAAAAGAACCGTCAATAAATTCTACCAGAGAATGAATAATTGATTGCGGATGAATTACTGCCTTGATTTTTGAATAGGGCTGATTGAATAACCAATGTGTTTCCATCGCTTCCAGTGCTTTATTGAACATCGTTGCCGAATCCAGAGTAACTTTAGTTCCCATTGTCCAGTTCGGATTTTTTAGTGCCTGCTGAGGTGATATTTGGTTAAAATCCTCAAAAGGCAGGTCACGGAAAATACCACCGGAAGCAGTAAGATGCAAAAATCTGATTTCTTCTGCAGGATGATTTCCAATTGCCTGAAAAAGAGCGCTAAGTTCGCTATCTACAGGCAAAATTGGTTTACCCGCAAGCATTTTGGTTAAAATATGTCCTCCCATAATTAGGGATTCTTTATTTGCCAAAGCCAGTGTTTTATTGTTTTGTAAGATAGCATAACTATAGCGGAGTCCTGCCGAACCGGCTATTGCATTTAAAGCAATATCGTAATTCTCATTCGCAATTGCCTTTAGCAATTCTGCTTCGCCAAAATATATCCTTTTGTCAGGATTTTCACTTTTCAGCTTGGTTTGTAGTTCCTTATCTTCTATTCCTGTAAAAATCAGACAGGGAATATGATGTTGATAAGCTTTTTGCAGAAGGGAAGAATAATTTTTCTGAGCCGTAGCCAAAACAATTGAAACATTCTGCTCTTCAGCCACTGCCAAAGCGGAGGTTCCAATTGAACCTGTTGCTCCTAAAAGAGCAATTGATTTCTTTACCATTGATAAGAAACAGAAATCCTTTGAGAATAGCCCAAATCGTCCTCCGAACCATTACGGAAGGCATAATTTAACCCTAAGCGCTTATAGGAAACCCCGATTCCGGCAGTAAAACAATCAATATCGTATCCGGCAAGTAAACACAAATTAGAAATTGGCTGAACTGCAATTCCGGCGTGGAAATCGGCGCTTAAATCACCCGTTTCCAAGGTTGCTTCTCTGTTTTCCAGTAAAATTTCACTCCGCACGGCAAGATGAACAGGAATATTCTTTATGGGAGAAAAATCATAGCTCAATTCCAAATCCAGATTGGGAATAACAGTTTCATTCTCTCCCCCTTCCCAAAGAACTTGAGTGCTGAAAAAATCTCTGAGGTTTACCCCTAAATTTGCCTGTTTATTTATCTGCCAAAGCATTCCCAGATCAGCTCCAAAAGCATAACCGCTGTTCTCTGCCAAAGACCTGTATGCCAGCTTGGGTGAAATTCCTAAATAGAGTGTTTTCTTAAGCTGTCTTGCCAAACCTGCATAAAGAATAAAGTCCTGATTGCTAATGGTTTTCCAAACGACAGGACGGTTTTCGTTACTTAAACTGTCATCGGGGTTTTCCAGTTTGGTTAATTTTATTTTATCTATGGCTAAGTGATTGAAAGTCAAAGATGTTTTGGTTTTGGAGCCAATAATTAAACTTAGTTGATTTTGCGCCATTAAACCCTCAAAATGCTCACAGCGCATAAGTTCTATTCCACTTTCAGGATTCAAAGCTAAAAGAGCCGGATTCCACCAACCTGCAGATAAACTGCCGACATAAGTAAGACCTGTAGAACCCATTGCTGTGGAAAGAACTCCAGGACTTACAGCGAAAATTTCTCCCGCATATTTTGTAGCAGTAAGGGGTATAGTTATCAGCAATAAGCAGATAACCAGAACCTGGATTTTCATTTAACCTTCCTCTTGTCTGTTCATACTTATAAAAAACGGGAGAAAAAATGGTGGGCCCAGAGGGATTCGAACCCCCGACCAACCGGTTATGAGCCGGTAGCTCTACCAGCTGAGCTATAGGCCCCCTAAGTTTTTTATTACATTTTCCCGGCTTGCCTAATTCCATTTCGGAAAATACCAAATCTATACTTATAATAACTGATTTTATCAGCTTTGGCAAGTCGGAAATCCCTGCCCTGATTTACATTTAAAACCCTAAAATCCCTGAGGCAGATTTTCGTCAAGCCAAAAAAGTAAGAGAAAAGAATATTTTGTCTTGACAGATTGCAGGGAGACAAAATAAAAGTAAATAAATAAGAGGAAGATAGTTATATGTGTTACCAAAACAAGAAATTATGCCAACCTGACAAGATTGAACATACAATAGAAAAAAAGCATTTGCAAAACGCAGATGCTTTTTTTTTGCCTTGGAGGTAGCGTGTTTATTGATGAAATAATCCGTAAAGGTCTGGAAGAAGATATCGGAAGTGGAGATATAACTACCCGCTATCTGGATTTGGAACCCCAAAATAATATTGCTTACATTATTCCGAAAGAAGAAGGTGTCTTGGCAGGAGTAGATGTTGCACGCCTCGTTTTTCGGATGGTTGATCCGGAACTGAAAATCGTTCTCTATAACAAAGATGGCGATAAAATTATGCCCAATGAAGAAATTATGCGCCTGGAAGGGCGTCCTTCTTCCATTTTACAAGGTGAAAGGACTGCCTTAAACTTTCTGCAACGGCTTTCCGGAATTGCCACTAAAACGGCAAAATTCGTTTCCTTGCTAGAAGGAACAAATGTAAAACTTTTGGATACCCGTAAAACAACTCCTCTTTTGCGTTCCCTGGAAAAATATGCTGTCCGCGTAGGAGGTGGCTATAATCACCGTTTTGGCTTATTTGATATGGTGTTGATTAAAGAAAATCATATTCGTGCCTGTGGCTCTATCACGGAAGCAGTAAATCGCATCCGTAAACATAATACCAGTTATAAAATTGAAGTGGAAGTTACAAATCTAAAAGAAGTTGACGAAGCGGCTAAAGCTAAAGTGGATAGAGTGATGCTGGATAATATGACTCCTACGCAAATAAGAAAGGCAGTAAAAAAATATAAAGATATTCTGGAATTTGAGGTTTCAGGAGGCATTACAGAAGAAAACATTCGTTCTTTTGCCGAAACAGGAGTGCAATTTATCTCTTCCGGAGCCCTCACTCATTCTTATAAGTCACTGGATATCAGTTTGTTATTTAAGGAGTAAACTATGGAAGAACAACTGAGAACTTTAGCCCAAATGCAAACCCTGGATGATGAAATTGGCCGCTATAGGGTTTTACAAAAAGAACTGCCCAAACAACTTAACGAAATTATTGAAAGTGTAGAACAAGCAACCGCCAACCTTCTTGAGGTGGAAACCCAAAGGGCAGAAATTAACAAAAAACAACGCACTCTGGAAATGGACATAAAACAACTGCAGGAACAACACAAAAAATATACCAATCAACTGGCAGAAATCAAAAACAACAAGGAATATAAGGCATTAAACAGCGAAATTGCCTATATCAAAGATAAAATCTCCGATCTGGAATCCAACCTTTTGGAACTGATGGACCAAGAAAACGAAATTAAAGAAAAGGTCGCCTCTGCCAAAGCTGAACTGGAAAAAGCCGAAACCAGAAAAAAAGAAAAAGAAACCGATTTAAGAGAACAAATTGCTTCTCTGGAAACCAAGATTGAAGATGTTCGCAATAAAAGAAATGACCTAGCACGCACCTTGCCCGTTCCTGTGGTTAAACATTACGGAAATATGATTAAACATAAAAACAACCAGGCAGTTGCTTACAATCGCAATGGTTCTTGTGGTGCATGCGGTTTTGTGATTCGTCAACAAATGAGAATTGAACTTCAATTGCGACGCAAAATTATCTATTGTGAAAATTGCGGTCGCATTTTGATGAACCGTTTTGAGGATAATTCGGAAGACGCCTCTAACTAATCTGAAGTTCTATTATAATTGTTGTTCTGAAAACATAGCTATTGTGCTACATTTTATCTGGATTCCCGCTTTCGCAGGAATGATAAATAACGAGTGAAACAATAAATTGTTTACGGGGAAATTTGGTTTTTTGCAGTTTTGAATTATAATTTATAGAGGGAAGATTGGATGTTCGCTGCCTTCAAAAGGCAGAGGAAAGTCCGGACACCATAGGGCAGGATACTTCCTAACAGGAAGCTGCAGTAATGCAGAGCAAGCTCCACAGAAATAAACCGCCATTTTTGTTGTTCAGAAATGGTAAGGGTGAAATGGTGGTGTAAGAGACCACCGGTATCTTTGGTAACAAAGATAGACAGGAATGCCTTATCCGGTGCAATGCCAAATAGGAAAGCTATGATGTTGCCCGCATCGCTTTCGGGTAGGCAGCTGGAGCTGTTTTGTGAAAAACAGCCAAGATGGATGAACATCACTTTCGGGAAACTGAAAGCACAGAATCCGGCTTATAAATCTTCCCCCTTTTTTTCGGAAGAACGACATTCTTGTCGTTCACATACAAAATGGTTGATGAAAACATCAACCTTTCAGAGGTATAAATGCTCAAAAAGCTGATAATCTTTCTCATCCTGGCAACTGCTATCGCTCTTTTTGCTTTAGCAAATAGACCACCCAAAGAATTTGTGTTACAAACCGATGTCCTGAACGAAGCATCAGGCATTGATTTTGGCATACTTAATAAAGAGGTGCTTTTTAGCCATAACGATTCAGGAAATAAAGCTGAAATTTATGCTCTCACCATAGATGGCAAAATTCTTTCTACCCTAATTCTAAAAGGCACTAAAAACCGTGATTGGGAAGATATTGCAGTTGCCAAAGACCCCCAAAATGACATCAGCTATATTTATATTGCCGATATTGGTGATAACAACGCCAAATATAATACTGTTTATGTTTACCGCCTTAAAGAGCCACAGCTTACAGGCAAAAATGAAATCCTGCAAATTAGCGCAGTTGATACTATAGAAATAAGTTACGAAGATGGACCTCGCGATGCGGAAGCAATCTTTCTGGAACCCAAAACAGGAGATATTTATATTATCAGTAAAAGAGAAGAACAGGTAGGACTTTACCGCGTTCCCTATCCTTTCAATTTCAAGGATAAAAACAATGCCAGGCGAATTGCTTCTTTACCTCTTTCCTGGGTCACAGCTGCAGACCTGAGTAATAATGGAAAACTGCTGCTGGTTAAAACCTATACGGGCATTTACAGATACAAAATAATGCTGGATGATAAAAACATCATTATCCTCAGCAAAGAAGCCAAAACTATGCCCTATATTACTGAAACTCAAGGTGAAGCAGTTTGTTGGGATGCTAAAAACAAAGGGTATTTCACCCTTTCCGAAGCTGCTACAGGAATAAACCAAACCCTCTACTACTACAAATAGTGCACTGCAGTAAGATTATTCTTCTTAATATGAATTTAATGCTATCTATGAGATATGGGACTATGAGTAAAGAAATTGCGCTACTAAGAAAATAACCTGAAGGGGAGTAATTTTAACTTGACATAAATGATATATAATTAGAAAGTAAAAATATGAAATAACGGGTAAGGATAAGAAAAATGAGAGCAAAATCAAGCCGGGAAAACCTACTTAAAAGCTTAGAAAAATTGCGCAAAACTAAAATTCTTGTTTATGTTACAGGTGATAGACCTGGATGGGAAACCCAAATTCATCAGGAAGTACATAGCTTTTTTGCCCACCATTTGGAAAGAATGTCTAAGAGCTCCAAGCTACCAAAGCTATCTTTATTCCTCTATACAAGAGGTGGAAATACACTTGCAGCTTGGAGTTTGGTAAACCTTCTCCGACAATATTGTAATGAGCTGGAAATTATAATTCCCTCTAAAGCGCATAGTGCAGGAACCTTAATGTGCTTAGGTTCAAATTTTATTGTTATGACTAAACAATCAACTTTAGGACCTATTGACCCGAATATTAATACTCCATTAAATCCTGCCGTTCCGAATATGCCAGGGCATACTATTCCCGTTAGTGTAGAAGCAATTAATGGCTATATAGAATTAGTAAAGAAGGAATTTGGAATTAAAAATGATCAGGCCTTGGCTGAAGTTGTTAAGGTGCTTTCGGAAAAAATTCATCCTTTGGTTTTAGGAGAGGTGTATAGAGCCAGAGCACAAATAAAGATGCTGGCTAATAAACTTTTGGATTTCCATATACCAAATGGTAACAAAGAAAAGATTGTAAATTTCCTGTGCACTGATTCCGGTAGCCACGATTATACAATCAACATTGAAGATGCAAAGGACTTAGGGTTACAAGTTGAAGAAGCTGATAAACGCAATGCGGAATTAATCAATTCCATATTTGAAACGATTTCTCGGCAACTGGAGCTTAATATTCCCTTTGACCCTAAAAAGTTATTGAATAATAAAGATATGGTAGATTATAATTGTAAAAGAGCTCTTATTCAGAGTATTGAAGGTGGTAAGCATCTGTTTATTTCTGAAGGTACACTTACCAAACAATGCAATGAGACAAATATCATTATTCATAACACACCTACTTTTGAGGGATGGAGATATGTTAAATAAATCTATAAGTTTTGGCACTACTACTAATACTGCTAACCAAATTAGTTATTTAGATTATACTAATAGTTCCTTCAGATTTTCCGGTTTCTTTTCTTATAATCAGGAAATCTTCTTAAAGCTCTTTACTGGAAGTAAACAGCCCCAACCCAATAAAAAAACACTGACAGCTATTGAAGAATCAAAACATCCAGATAACTTACCCGTTTTTAATACTATTGATGAACTGCTAAAGAATTTAGAGAATTGATTTGCTTAAATTAAGCTATACATCTCAATTTAAAAGAGATTATAAGAGATATGAGCATAATAAAACAGTTGTTGACGCATTGCAAGAGGCATTGAATAAACTCATAACAGAAATTCCCTTACCGGCAAAATATAAAGATCACCAGCTAAAAGGAAATCTGAATAATTGCAGAGAATGTCATTTGACCCCAGATGTTCTACTACTGTATAGAATTCAGGATGAAGTTCTGATTTTAGTTAGAATTGGCACGCACTCAAATTTGTTTAATTGACCTTTTGACTTTTCAACCTCTTGACTTATAGCATTGTTTCTTTGGCAATAAAATCCCTGTGGGCATCAAAGGCAATAACAGGCAGATTATTCAAGGGAAAGAATTTTACATCAACAGCATCATCTCCGGCTTGAAGTTTTCCCCCAATAGCTTTCATCCTGAATCCAATACTGAGAACTCTTTCATAGATTGGACTTTTGCCAAAAAACCAACCCACGCAATGCATAATTTTGCCTTTAAGACCTGTCTCTTCCTCCAGTTCCTGAAGGGCATTTTCTTCCGGAGTGAGGTTAATTTCCATATAACCACTGGGCAAAGCCCAAAAACCTGCTTTGGGTTGCAGACCTCGTTTCACTAAAAGTAATTCCCTGTTTTCATTGAAGAGCACAATTGCTACTGCCGGAATGGGATTTTTGTAATAAACCCAATTACAGGCGGGACAATGAGGTCTCAACTTATTTTCGTGGTCTGTTTTCAGCTCAAGTTTATGCCCGCAACGGAGACAGAAATTTACATCTTTGTAGTTAGCAGAATTAAGTTTTTTCATATTGTCTTTTTAATTTCTCCGATTTCTTTTGTCAAGCAGAAAAAGTTATATAGATTAAAACTCTCTGGATTCCTGCCTGCACAGGAATGACAAAGGAATTTTCCCAACGGATATAATATTAGCGGGGGAAGTGAAAAAGCGGAAGACAATATTATCTTCCGCTTTAATCTGTTTCTATCTGTTTAGCTTATTCAAATTTCAGAATAAGAATGGAAGGTTGATTGTTAGTATCCAGCACATACAAGCGAATGGTCTTCCTGTTTTCCTTTTCCATATTGGTCTTTGCTTTTTCCAGTTCTGTATTGAATTCTTTGGGGCTGTTCACTTCTTTGCCTTCAATTTTTAGAATTACATAGCCAACTTTTAATCCAGATTTGGCAGCAACGGAATTCGGTTCCACTTTAGTTACTACAACACCTTTATCGCTTGTCACATTCAAGCGTTTTGCTATAGGACTATCTATTGCTTCTACAGTGATTCCTGTAGCAAGGGTTCCTTTGGTTGTATCTGCTGTAGCGATAGTATCTTCAGGATATGCTTCCAGGATTACTTTCACGGTCATTTCCTTTTTATTGTGTAAGATTTTTAATGCTACTTCCTGTCCTGCTTTGGCAGTAGCAATCGCTATACGAAATTTTGGAACACTGGTAATTTTCTGACCGTTTATTTCCAGAATAATATCCTCAACCTGGAGACCTGCTTTTTCGGCAGGTGAATCTTTTTCCACTTTGGCAACAAGAACTCCTGCAACTTCTTTCAAACCGTAGGATTCCATAATATCCTGGGTTATTTCCTGAGCCAGAATACCAATATAAGCCCGGGTTACTTTTCCACTGGCTACAAGGTCTTCTACCACCCGTTTGGCAAGATTGATAGGTATAGCAAAACCGATTCCTACATTGCCTCCGTTGGTGCTTGCCAAGGCAGCATTGATACCTATAACTTCTCCTTTGATATTTAGTAAAGGACCGCCACTATTGCCACTGTTGATAGCAGCATCGGTTTGAATAAAATCCTGATAGATAGGAGCATTCTCACCCAAATTAAGATTGGCTCTACTGGTTGCGGAAATCACTCCCAAAGTTACTGTTCTATCCAGTCCTTCGCTGAAAGGATTGCCAATAGCAATAGCCCATTCCCCAATTTGCAGCTTGTCCGAATCACCTAAAGGCGCAACAGTAACTTTTTCACCTTCTTTAACCACAATTTTAATAACAGCAACATCGGTATTGGGGTCTAAACCAACTACTGTTGCAGTATAGACAACTTTATCCGCCATCGTAACTGTAATTGTGCCTTCCCTGCCCTTTTCTACTACATGGTTATTGGTTAAAATAAATGCTTCACGGGTATTAGGGTTATATTCATAAATAAAACCGCTTCCTAAAGAAACAATAGGACGCGTCTGTTCCTGAGGAAAATTGAAAAATTGCCGGAACCAGGGATCGTTAAAAAAGGGATTAATATAATTCTGAACCGTCACTTTTGCCTCTACCCTAATCTGAACTACCGCATCGCGAACATTTTTAACTACTTCTACTACAGGATTGGGCGCATTAGGGTCAATCATATTATCTTTTGCTATGGCACAACTCATTAAGAATAATGCCACTATCACCAGGACTATTTGTTTCCACATTTTCATCATTAAATCTCCTTCTTCTGAAATTAGATTTACTTTTATTTTATACTTGCGAAAGACAAAAAACCTGCGGGAAAACCCGTAATTAATAAAATTCTAAAACAATATATCCTGATTAGTGTTTACAGTCAAGTGGAAAATGAAGTTCTTTCTGAAACCATATTTAATGGGATTCCGCATCAAGGGCGGAATGACAAACGCTAACATCATAGGCAAGAACGCTATCTTTGTCATTCCTACGCAAGCAGGAATCCAATATAAAACACAAAAAGGGCAGAATTAACTTCCGCCCTTGATATATAATTATTAGTGTCTAAACCTTCAACTCTGTCTATTCCATCAGCAGCATCTTCCGCGTGGAAATATAATTTCCCGCCTGCAAGCGATAGAAATAGATACCGGAAGAAAGGGTATTGCCTTTCTCATCCTTAGCGTTAAAGACCGCTTTATAATGTCCGTTTGCCTTTTCTTCATTCACTAAGGTTCTCACCAGTTGTCCTTTCAGGTTATAGACCTCCAAGCGCACTTTGCATCTATCCTTAATAGAATAGGCAATAGTGGTCTCCGGATTGAAGGGATTGGGATAGTTCCCTATCAGTTCCGTAGAAACAGCAGGCAAATATTCATCCTCATTAGCTACCGGATCAAGCACAAAGTTCAAAGTGGTATTTTGATTGGGCAAAACCACAACCCCGTCAATTGTTCGCGGTTGATAACCCGCTGCTGAAGCCGTTACACTGTAAGTTCCTATGGATAAAGCCAAAGAATAGGCTCCCGCTGAATTAGTGGTAGCAGAAATTCCCCCGGCAGTTACTGTGGCTCCGGCAATGGGCTGATTATTTTGTTTCCGCACAAAACCAACAATATTACCCATCTGTGTTTCTTTATTCAGAACATTGGAGAATGAAGCAACAGAAGTAACATTGGCAGTATAAACAGCTTTCACAGCCCAACGGTAACTTCCATTAGGAAGTGCAGTCCAGGCAGAATCAACTGTTGCCAAAGTAGTTATCAGTTCAGTGGTTAGCAGAGTCCAGGTATCCGGTATTGCTTCATTTCCGCTAGTTAAACGCCAGACCTTATAGCCCTGCAAAGACCTTTCCGACCGTGTTGGAGTTGTAATTTTGTCTATCCGGACTGTGGGAAGCTCTCTCTTCCCTTCAATTGCATCTCGGGAAGGATAGGGAGCAACAACTAACTCGGAAGAGACCTTCTCTACCGCAACTTTAGAACGAGAAGGAAGCAGGTCGGAACCCGCAAATTTCACACCTTGAACCGCATTGCCAATGTAGAGATTATCTATAAACCAACCATACCAGAGGCCATCATTGGAAGGGGGATCATCGGCCTGAAAAGCAATTTTAATCTGCTGTCCACCGTATGCCTCCATATTCAGATAGATAGGTGAGACATAATAATTCCAGCCACCTGTAGCGGCTGTAGCATCATACAAAACAGTCCAATTTGTGCCATTATCGGTAGAAACCTTGATGTAATAGTGGTCGTCATAAATAGAACCCCGATAAATATAGGCATCTACAGTAAGATAAGCCATTGGAGGACAATTGAAAGTAGGAGTAATTAACCATTCATCCTGATGTTCATAATCCCACCACAGACCTGCCTGATAATTTCCTTCCGGTGGATTTATCGGATTCCCGCCTGCATTAACTGTTCCAAATCTGCACCATGTTGGTAAAACCCCCGGAATAATTTCTGGTCCTGTATTGTTGATGATTTGAGTCCATTGCAAAGGCGGAAAGACAGTTCCTTCAAAACCTTCAGTAACATCTACCGCTGTAGGATCAGGTGCCTGCCAACTGATATTCACTGCCGTATAAATATCGTTCAGAGCAGCTACAACACCAAAAGGTGCATAAGCAACTTCGTTCATAGTAATACTGCCCATATTGTAGTTAGTGGCTCCTACATTGATTGTTCCCGTAACAGTTGTATAACCGGTAGCAATAATTGTATATTCATAGGTCTGATTGGCATAAACTGCAGGAAAGCTGAAAGCACCAGTAGCAGAACTAGTTGTATTATAATTTTGGTAACCAACCAGATATATTGATGCACCGGCAATTCCAGCTCCGGTATCACTGGCTACAATAGTTCCGGTAACAGAAACGGTAGGCATCGGTTGCATTGTTACATTCAGAATTTCGGTCTCATCCTCCTCTATGGTAATATTGATACTTTGGCTGATGTAACCATACTTGCTGAAGTTCACAGTATAATCATCAGGAATAATATTGGCAATATGATAATGTCCCTGAGCGTCTGTAACTGCGCTGTAAGTGGAAGTGGCAATATTAACCGCTACACCTTCCAAAGGAATACTGCCAGTAGCAACTACTGTGCCCTCCAAATGTCCCACTCCTCCAGGAATTACAATTAAGGTAGTTTTGGGGAATTGACCGGAAACAGTTGCTCCTGTAGCAGGCAAATTATTGGGATCATAGGTAACGGAATCACTATACATTCGTCTGGAGCGTCCTGTATAAGTAGCATCTGTTTGTGCGTGGAAATCATCGCTGGAATTGTGATATGCGCCTTCCCAGGGACGTTGCACAAAGATTACCAGGTTTTCTCCATTCAGATAGAAATAGGGAGCATTGAAGGGAATAGTAATTATATTATCGCCAGCAGGATAGTTGATATTCCCGTCAAAAACAAGGGTTAATTCTGAAACTGGAATCCAGGCATCCGACAAAGAAGTTAAAGTGGTAGTTCCGATCCAGACCTTGGTAGGCATATTGGGCAGATCGGTATAGAAGTTGTTATAGAACTGGATACCGGTTATTTGCCCCATAAAGTCACCCATTTCGGCAGGATAATATAGCCCTTCATAGATGCTGTTTCTATAATACATATCAACAGGCATCCGAGCAAACTGACCGCCGGCACCTATGGTAATCATAAAGACCCCGGAAGGATTTACGAGAATAGTGAGAGTGGGAGTTTGATCATTAGCGCTATTGGTATCTCCCGTTAAGAATACTTTACCGTAGATAACCATAGTTCCCTGCTCTGTAGGAGTCCAGTTGATTGGCACATCAAGGACTTGATTGGGATTGATAGCAGGGCCGGGAACACTTGCCAGTTCTGTATCTCCACTCATTAGCTTAATTGTATAACTTCCAGCGGGCTTAGCTTGAGTTCCCACATTTTTAATTCCAATTGTGTAAGTAGTAGCTACTCCAACCGTAGGAGTAAGAGAACCGGAAATTGTATTGGCTGCCATATCGTTTCGTAGCATAATCAACAGATTGGAAAAGCCCGCAGGACCAAGTAAATTATTGGTATAAACACCTTTCACTGCCCAACGGTAATTTCCGTCCGGTAAAGTTCCCCAGCCAGTATCAATAAAGGTTGTATCGGTAATAGTATTAGCAGTAAGCAAAGTCCAGGAATTTTCGTTATTTTCGTTACCGGAAATCAATCGCCAGACCTTGTAGCCGTTTAGAACCCGGTTATCAGTTCTGCTATAATCACTACTCTGAACTGTTCTTTGAGGTTCTTGTAAGGAAAGTTCATTTGCTACTTTAGCTGCTTCCATTTCACTTAAACCCTTTAACGCAGTAGGCATAACTGGTAAATGAGAATTGGCAATATATGTTTGAGCTGTTCCAACATAAACATCGTCTATATACCAACCGGCATAATTGACGACAGTTGATGCCCACATCTGGAATTGAATTGTTACTTCAGACATACCGTCATAGGCAGAAAGATCAATAACTCTTTGTCGCCATTGAGTTGAAGTATAATCCCAAGAAGGGCCCCACACCAAAGTTCCATTCACAGCTACTTGACAGTAATCAAAATTTCCAAACACATTTTCCCAGCTCCAAAAACTCAGTTGGGCGTTCGATATCGTACTGAAATTGAATGTCTTCGTGAGATAATTGAATCCACCGGAATTAGTGTAGTTTGTATTTATTTTTGTTCCCCACATCCCGGTTCCAGAATGCGCTGTAGGAGGAGGAACAATATTCGTTCCGGTATAAGAAGGTGACCAGTCGGCTACATCGTAAGTATTAGTCCATTCAAAATCTCCCAAAGGATTTGTCCAGTTAGAGGAAGGAACCCAACCGCCATCGTCAAGCTCAAAATCTTCCAAACCAACTCCGGTTCCTGTTGATCCGGGAGGACGCCAAGTAAGGGTTACTTGCGTTTGAGCAGTATTTTCTTCTGCTACAATTTGCACCGGAGGAAGAGCTAATTCACTCATTACCAAGGTTCCCATATTTACATTAGTGGAACCAACTACCACAGTTCCGGTCAAATCTGCATAGCCAATTGCCTGAATGGTATAGTTATAGGTATTTCCGGAAAGAACACCGGTTATCGTAAAATCACCATTGGCATTGGAAGTACCTTCATAATCCAGAGGTCCATCCAAAAATATATGAGCATTGGCAATTCCTACAGTCGGCTGATCGCTACCGACAATATGTCCACTGACAGAGACCGTGCTGGAAGAGACCAAACTGAAGTTCTGCACCGTATTCTGGTTCTCAATAATTGTTACGGTAACGGATTGAGTTTCATAACCCAGCTTGGAAGCAGTTGCAGAATAATTGCCAATAGGCAGATACTGGAAAGAATATTCACCCGCAGCATTAGTATAACGGGTGTAGGAATAATTAGCATCACTTACTTGAATTAGAACATCGGCAAGAGGAGAGCCACTGCTGGTAACCGTTCCGCTTAAAGAACCCATTCCGGTTACTACAAAAGTAAAAGAGGTCTTGGGAAAAGTTCCCGAAAGCGTTCCTGTAGCAGAAGGATTCATCGGATCGTAGGCTACACTGTCATTGACAAGTTTACGCGCACGGTTACTGCCAACGGTTTGAGCTTTGAAATTATCACTGCTGCTAAAATATTGTGTATCCATAGGTCTATTGGCATAAAGAACCAGATTACCGCCTGTATAGAGATAAGGTGTCTGCAGTGGAACTACAATAGTATTTTCTCCGTTGGGGAAATTAAGGGTGCCGTCATAAACCAGGGTTAAATCATTCAAAATCCAACCCGCACTCAAATCCGCCAAATCAGTTGTGCCAAGCCAGAGTTTTACAGGTTTATCGGTTAAATTGGTAACGAAATTATTGTAGAAAGTAACAGCAGTTATATTACCCATCACTCCAATTTCGGCTTGATAATACAGGGTTTGGAACAAGCTGTTTTTGTAGAAAAATTCCCAAGGCACACCTTCAGCCAAGTTACCTTCTCCTATTGTTACTACAATGGCACCGGCAGGCATAACAGAAATATTTATTGAGGGGGAATTATCATTTAGGGGATTTACATCACCGGTAAGAACCACTTTTCCATAGATGCTCATCGGTCCTTCTACTGTAGGAGTCCAAGTGACAACTGCAGTAGCAGTAGCTCCAGCTGCAATAGTTGGTCCAGGAGCACTTGCCAATTCTGTATCTCCGCTCATCAGTTTAACTATATAGGCACTTTGGGAGGCAGTTCCCCAGTTTTTTAGGCCTATCGTATAGTCAGTTGCATTACCTACGCTGGGAGTAACATTTCCGGTTATAGAAAAAGCAGCCAAATCATTGGGTGAAATTAATTCAAAACTGATATCATCAAGATACAAAGTCCCGCTGGAACCGCCTCCGTGTTTAAAAGTTATATAACGTCCGTTTCCCGTGTAAGTAGTCAGATCAACAATGTATTCAGTTATTGTAGTAGTAAGAGCAATATTTTGTACTGCCTGAAAAGTAGCAGGATTTGTTTGACTGGTCATAACTCCTAAAGAAATATTGTAACCTGTACTGAGAGAACGAGCCCAAAATCTAACTCTTACCGTATGAGGATCAAGAGCATCTCCTAAAACAGGAGCTACAAGCATAACCGTAGCACTGGCATCCGAAGAATTATAGAGACGGACACAATTGGGTTGGCTGTGAGCATAGGTAGTGGAAGCATAAGTATCTACATAAGCGGTAGTTACTGCTGCTTGCACAATACTTGTCCAGTCAAAAGGTAAAACCGGAGGAATGACTAAATCAAAGTTTTGAAAATAGGGAAGGGAATTTACAATCGGCTCACCGTGAGTAGTAAAACTCCAGACAGGACAGCTTACCGCATCTCCCATTGCATTATAGGGAGTAACTTTCCAGTAGTAGGTAGTGTTAAGATCAAAATCTTGAGGGGGATCATAGGTAGTAACCAAGCCCAGATCCTGATTGTTCAATATGTTTGTAGGGGGATTATTGGTTCCCAGAGAAAGTTTAAAACCGGAAGGAGCACCTCCACCGCTAACCCAATTTAAATTTGCAGAGGGACTAACCAAAGTAGCTCCATTGGCAGGAGAAACTAAAATTGCCGGATTGGGTGGATTGGTTACAACAACCGGAGCCATTATGAATTGCATATTGGAACGATTAGTAGAAACCGTTCCGGTTGCAGAAGAAGAAGCATCGGTACTATCGCTTTGATAGCGGAGGGAGCTATTGAAAGTAGTGGTAGAATAATAACAAGAAGCATTCTGAGTATAATTTCCGGTTATTAAAGTAGTAACAATATCCACAAGGAGATTGGAAGCGCCATCCCAATTAAAAGGAGTAGTAAAATTATGCACATTCCAACCAGTTACAGGCATAAATTCCGGGGCAGTCCAAACGGTTGTATAATCCCCTACTTCAAAAGTAGTAGTGAGAGTTGTTTGAGTTGTGTGTTTTAACCTAATCGTGTAGTTCGGCATCGGACTACAATTATTTAAATTACTGACATTGAAGGCAATAGAAGTGATATCACCGGCACCTCCACCGGCATCATTTAATTCGGATGCCAAAATTAAAAATTGCTGATGAAAGTTCTTGTAATATGTGCCGTAGGGAGTGGGAACTCCTGTAGTAGTATTAACTGCAGTTCCACTTCCAATATTAACCAAAGTTTGAGCGGAAAGAATTCCTCCTATGCTCAGCGTTAGGGCAAGAATTGCTAAAAATAAGCGTTTCATAACCTTCTCCTTGATTTTGCTATACTTGTTTACGGGTTTTACACATCCGGAGTACACATAAATATTACATCCGGCTGAAACACATACACACTATGACATTAAAATAGGTTAACATCTCTGTGAACTAATAAATTATAGAACACAACAATAAATCCATCTTTACCTACTTAAAAGCAATTTTTATACCCATTACATAGAAAATTTTGCGAGGCATTTTTTCTCTCTTACACTTTTATGAGCAAAAGCAGGTCTATCTGTCAATCCTGCGTTTTTTTGTCATTCCTGCGAAGGTAGGAATCTATTACTACTACATTCTTGCCAGGCAGAGTGGATAGCATCCAAGTCAAAACCTTTACGATAGAGGGAAGCAAAGACCTTTTCTTTTTGTTTGTTGAGAGGCAAATCGCGGTAGCGGAAACGCAGTTTTACAATTTGTTCTTTCAGGTTTTCTTTTTCCTCTTCGGGGGGGTATAGTTCGTTTAATTTTCTTTCCCACAGTTCATTTGGCAGCCGTGTTTCTTTCAATTTCTGTGCTATTGCGCGTTTGCTTTTTTTCCGTTCCATGAGAGAGCTAATAAGGATTTGCACAAAGCGAAAGTCATCAATATATTTTTTGTTCTGGAATTCTTTTATGAGATTATCAATCAATTCCGCAGGATAGCGTTTTCGGGAAAGGAATTGTCGGCATTGAACAGAGCTGTGTTCTTGATCGGATACATATTTCAGGAGTTGTTGCCGGGCATTTTTGGCAATTAGTGAAAGCAGTTCTTTGCCTTGTTCGTCGTCAATTTCCCCGGCAAAAGGAAGAGGGAAATAAGAAAGGAGGATTCTATCAGGAAGAATCCCCCTTACTTCATTGTCAATAATAATCAGCGAGTTTTTATCGTGTTCAGCTTTCTTCGTTGTCTTCAGGAACATTTTCTTCAGCACTTAAATTGAATTCCTCGGGATTTATTTTTTCCCTTAGTTTGGCTTCAATTTCTTGCAGCAGTGGCTGGTTTTCCGTTAAATAGAGCTTGGTTTTATCTGCTCCCTGACCCAGTTTGAGGTCATTGTAAGAGAACCAGGAACCGCTTTTCTTGATTATATCGTGCTGAACTGCCATTTCCAGAATGATATCCAGTTTGGAGATACCCTGGCCAAAAATAATAGGAAATTCTACTGTTTTAAAGGGAGGAGCGAATTTATTTTTCACTACTTTTACTTTGGTACGAGTTCCGATAACTTGTGATTCGGAGCCGACATCTTTAATCTGGGCACCATGCCGAACTTCTAAGCGCACTGAAGCATAGAATTTTAGAGCTACTCCACCGGTTGTGGTTTCAGGGTTCATATAGGGACCGGCACCTATTTTCATTCTTGTCTGATTGATAAAAATAACTGCAGTATTGCTTTTAGAGACGATAGCAGTTAATTTTCGCAGTGCCTGGCTCATCAGTCGTGCCTGTAAGCCAACATGGCTATCTCCCATTTCACCTTCAATTTCCTGTTTGGGAACCAGTGCAGCGACGGAATCAATGATTATTAAATCAACTGCAGAACTGCGAACAAGAGTTTCAGTAATTTCCAGTGCCTGTTCACCTCCATCGGGTTGAGAAAGCAAAAGGTCATCTGTAATTACCCCCAAGTGCTTGGCATAAATAGGATCAAGGGCATGTTCAACATCAATAAAAGCAACTATTCCACCCTGTTTTTGACATTCTGCCGCAATATGCAAAGCCAAAGTTGTTTTACCTGATGCTTCAGCACCGTAAATTTCCGTGATTCTACCTTTGGGAATACCTCCAATTCCTAAGGCAATATCCAAGTTCAAAGCTCCTGTAGGAATTACATCTACAACCTGATGAGGTTTATCTCCCAGGCGCATTAAAGTTCCTACACCGTATTTTTTTTCCAGTTGTGAAATTGCTGTTTTTAAGGCAGCATCTTTGTTTTTATCCAGCATTTATCCTCCGGCTGTGAATTAAATTATATCTGTTTAAAACGGTATATTGCGGTCCCTCTGGAAATAATTGACTTTTAAACAGACAAAGGCAGTCAAAATATAGGGGCTCGTGTTTTATCTTTCTGCTCATTATTTCTCTTTCCAAAGCGGGATTTAGGGATGATTTCAACCGTGCCAAAGTGATGTGTAATTTCATTGCTTTTTTATCCGCTTCAATTCCGCAGGCGGAAAGCTCTTTCAGCAAACGCCTATTCAGTTTGAAAATATCTTCATTTTCACTGGAAAGCTTCAGCCATAAAAGATGGGGCTGAAGAGAAGGAAAAAATTCCAAACCTTCAGGACGAAAAATGAAAGAGGGAAAACCTTCCAGTTGTTTTGCCAGCACTTCATCTATAATCCTTATTTCTTGGGGCTGAACATCTCCAATAAAAAGCAGTGTTAAATGTAAATTTTCCGGTTTAACCCAATTTACATAAGGCGGAGTTGTTTTAGAATATCTGTTAACTACGCTCCCAAGTTCACTTTTCAAGGGTTTGGGTAATTCCAGGGCAATAAAAGTGCGAATCATCATTTTCAACGCTTATATCCAATATCCAAAAGGAATTTCTTCCGATGTGTAATATCTGTATCCAATTCTATTCCCTTAGGTGAAAAACCGTCAATAACGCCTAAAATACCTCTTCCCTGTTCTGTCTGAGCTAAAATCACTTCTACCGGATTAGCTGTAGCACAAAAAATATTAACCACTTCCCGGCAGTCCTTAACCGCTTGCATTATATTGATAGGAAAAGCATTCCGCAGAATAATCAGAAAACTGTGCCCGGCACCTAAACGAAACATATTTTCCACCGCTATTTCTATCAGTTCATTATCCGTTCCTTCTTTGCGAACTAAACAAGGACCCGAGGATTCACAAAAAGCCAAACCAAATTTAATTTCCGGTACACTGGTAACAAGCGCCTCATATAGGTCTTCCACTGTTTTGATAAAATGGCTTTGACCTAAGATTATGTTACAATCAGAGGGAAACTTGAGTGCTTCTGTGATTATTTCCATTGTGTGTTCTTCCTTCTAACTCATATTCTCTTACTTAACCCTTAAAAAAAACAAAAAAGGAATGTCAAGGAAAAGTTTTCCCCCTTGATGCCAAATTCCGATTCTCTATTTCTGCCAAAAGTATCTTGTAGAGATACATTTACCCTTCTTCTCTGTTTGCAGTAATAACCAGGTTACAAATAAGTAACGACTCCGTAACGAGACAACGGAAGTGTTAGGGAAGTGTTACAGAAGTGTTACGGGGTCTATTAGGAAAGGACTATAAAATAAGCAATTATGCAATTCAATCAGATTAGGGCAATTTTTTACACCAAGAACCACCGAAGCCACCGAAAAAATTCAATAGTTATCACTTTTCTCTGTTTTCTCTTTTTCTCGCTGTTTTTTCTTCTCTCTTTTTCTCTTTTTCTCTTTGTAAAAAACTCTCTCTTTTTTCGGTGGCTTCGGTGGCTAAAAATTCATATTTTTAATCTGCTTGAAACCAGTCGTCCTTAGTCCTCACTGCCAAACAAATTCGTGAATAGGTTAAAAGTTATTTCGGCAGTGACAACTCCTTACTTAAATCATTATTCCTTGCCCTCAGCCAGGTAAAATGAGACCTCTTAAAGCACTTTTCCTTTGTAATATAGGGCAAAAATTCCTCTGCGATGATTTCCTGAGGGGAATGTTCCACAATAATGCTACCTTCCTCATTCAGCAGTGACTTTTCATAGATAAGTTTCAGAGTGGGGTTAATCAAATTTTTGTCATAAGGTGGATCAATAAATATGATATCGTATTTATTTTCACAGGATTTCAAATATACATCCACCTTTTTTCGCCAGAGATGACAATTCTCGGAACAACCTAAAAGATTTATATTCTGCAAAATAGTGTTAATAGCGGAAGGAGCAAATTCTACAAAATCAACCCAGACAGCTCCTCGTGAAAGTGTTTCCAAACCTAAAGAACCGCTTCCGGCAAAAAGGTCTAAAACCCTGCAACCTGCATAATCCTGAAGAACGCTGAAAATAACTTCCCGATTGAAAGAAGAGGTAGGTCTGGTACTCATTCCAGGAACTAAAAACAGGTTTCTTTTTTTATAGATACCGGTTATAATACGCATTTGGGACTCATATCCTTTTATTAGAATGAAAATTCCTTCTTCTTTCCTGTGTTTTTTATTGTCATTCCTATGCAAGCAGGAATTATCACTTATTCTTGGGTTTTTTACGCAATCCCTTAAATTTCAATTCCAGTTGCACGGGAAAAGGATCATAAAAAGGACAGGTAATAATAAGCACCAAATCCTTTTGTTTACATTTTTCATAACAGCTTGCGCAAAGGGAATTGATGTTCAAGGTATGTTTTTGCTTCATCAGGGCTGATTTTTTAAGCTCTGCATCTCCAGAAATAGCGATAACAGGTCACTCAATTTAACCTCGCTCAGTTTTTGGTCTTTATCAAATTTAGCCAGCATCGCAATTAAGAAATCTTGAACATTGTATTCGCCAACATCGCCTGTTTCGGAAATTAAACTTAGCTGTGCCTGCTGTTCAATTTCTTCCAGAATTTCTCTTAAGGTATCAAGTTCGGATTCATCAACTAAAACATCTTCAGGCATAACTTCACTAAAAATCAATTCTGAACCCTGCATTTCTTCCATTAGCTTTTCCCGTGCTTTAGCCATATTGAGGAAACCCTGATGGTCAAGGATTTTTAAATAGGCAAGTTCTTCCGGAGAAAAGAGTTGCTCCAAACGGGGATCGTAAGTTCTATTAGGATCGTTTAAAATACGCAGATGAAGCTCCTCTATCCTTTCCCGTAATTCCGGAGAAGGATCATTTTGACTGATTAGCTCATAAGCGGCTAATGCATCATAAAATTGATTCTGTTCTTCAAATAATCTGGCTAAAGTAAGAGTAGGTTTCCAGCTGCGTGAATTTGTCTTCATTTACTATCTCCCATTATTTCATAGAGACACAATAGAAGAACTTTGTTTTATGTCAACTGCTTTCTTTAGGGATTTTTTTACACCGAGAACAGCGAAAACACCGAGATTTATTTACAAGGCCTTGTAAAATCCATATACTGTGAAACAATCAGGGAATATTGGAATATAACACTGCTTTATTTTTTCCGCTGCTTTTCCCTTCATACATTGCTTTATCTGCTCTGTCTACAAGTTCTTTGCTATCCAGATGGTCTTGTCCGTTATAAAAACTAACCCCAATAGTAATTGTAACCTTAATCTGATTGCCTTTATAGTTAATAATAAGTTCTTCAATAGCTTTCCGAATGCGTTCTACAACTATCATTGCTCCTGATTCCGTCGTTTCGGAAAAAAGGAACAAAAATTCTTCTCCACCCCAACGGCAAACTGAATCTGTTACTCTGATTTTCTGCAAAAAGGATTGAGTCAGCTTTACCAGAACAAGGTCTCCGCAATCGTGACCATAAGTATCATTTACCTTTTTAAAATCATCAATATCAGCAATACCAACAGCAAAACCGCGGTTAGTTTCCAGAGAGCTGATAATTTCTTTATTCAGCATTTCTAACATTACCCATCTGTTATAAAGTCCGGTTAGAGAATCATATTTTGCCTGTCGTTTGAGGCCTATATTGGCGTTGCTCAGTTCCTTATTCAAAGTTTCCAAACTCTGAAACAATTCTCCCTGAACTTTTTCGGACCTTACCTGAACATCAATATCCACAAAAATATCCAGAATGCCCATAACTTTGCCTTTATCATTAAACAATGCGGAACGATAAAGATCAGCCCAGAAAATACTGCCATCCTTTCGTTTATAGCGTTGTGTTTTACGCAAACTGCAAACTTTTCCCTCAGCTAATTTACTCAGTTCCTGATTTAGGGTCTGTTGTTCTTCAGCAAGAGTTATATCTTTAATATTCAGGGTATTAGTTTCTTCTTCCGTCCAGCCCAGGGCTTTACACCAGGCAGGATTTACGGCACTAAAATTTCCTTTCGTATCGGTTGTTCCGATAGCAACTAAGGCGCTATTAAAAATTTTAGCATACAGGTCTTCTTGCGGTAAAGATTTCATATCAGCTTCCTTTAATTTAGTTATGTTTTTTTGGGACAGTTGCAGGCAGGAAAATCTGCACTGAAGTTATTACATTGCATTGAGTTTTTCCCTTATTTGCCGTTGCAAATTGCTTTTTATCCGGGTAAGTTCTTCTTCATCAGGAATATATTGCACTTGAACCGGTTCCAGCATTGCAAAACCGCATTCTTTCGGGTCTCCTAAAAGCTGATGTAAAATTGGTATACTTTGTCCACCCCAACCGTAACTTCCGAAAGCAAGACCAATCTTATTCCGGGGTGAAAGTCCTTTTAAATAATAAAGAAAGGCAGCTACCGTAGGCAAAATGGAACTGTTTAAAGTTGGTGAGCCGACAGCAATAAATTTGGCATCCATCACAGCAGTCATAACATCTGAAATATGATTGGTCTGCAAATTAACTAATTGAGCTCTAAAACCTTCTGCTTCAAATGCGGCAGAAATAGTATAAGCAAGTTTTTGAGTGGATTTCCACATCGTATCGTAAATAATTAACGCTTTATAATCATCTGCAATATTATAAGCCCAATTGTGGTAAGCAGAAAGGATTTCAGGAATATTTTCTGCTGTCCAGATAACTCCATGACTGGGACATATCATATTTATATCCCATTTTCCCGCTTCTTCCAAAACCTTCTTAACCTGTTTGGAATAGGGCAAAACAATATTGGCATAATACTTTTTTGCCTCTTCCATAACTATGCCTGCTGGAAGTTCTTTGGCAAAGCGTTCATTAGAAGCAATATGCTGACCGAAACCATCGTTGGAAAACAGGATTTTCTCTTCGGGACAATAAGTAAATTGATTATCAGGCCAGTGCACCATCGGGGTAGTTAAAAAAGCTAAAGTTCTTTTCCCAATTTTAATGCTGTCTCCGCTTTTGATTTCGTTAAAATTCCAGTCCTGCTTAAAATGCCTTTTCAGAGCTTTTATACCATTGGCATTAGTGTAGATAGCCGTATCGGGAAGGTATTTAATCAGTTCCGGCAAGCCACCGCTATGATCCATTTCCGTATGATTTTGAATTAAAACATCAATCTTGGAGGGGTCAATTATATCGCTTATTCGGGAAAGCATTTCTTCAAACAGAAAACTCTTCACATTATCTATAAGGGTAACCTTCTCATCTATAATCAGATAGGCATTATATGTGCTACCTCGTTGAGTTATATAACCATGAAAATTACGCAAATCCCAGTCAATAACTCCAACCCAGTAAACGCCTTCTTTCAGTTTAATTGCTTTCATAGCTCTATCCATCTTCTTTTTATGCGGAATAACGATGTCCTCATCGTTCATCTATATAAAATCATTTCTATTTTGAAAATTCCTTTATCCTTCCTGTGCAAACAGGAGTCCAGATATTTTTTAATCTGTCTAACAGAACTTTCAATATAGAACTTATATAATTATATAATATCCGAGATACAGAAGCAGGTCAAGTAATTTTTATTTTTGGCATATTGGGCAGTAGAATGTAGAACGTCCACCTTGTTTCAGCCGTAAAACCTTATGCCCCAAAGGACAGAACTGCTTTTGGTAAACCTGCAAGAAGTTTTGAAAACTGCCCGGTTTATCATCAATTCTGCGGTAATCCGAAATACTTGTTCCCCCTTTATCTATTGCTTCCGTAAGGACTTCCTTTGTCTGTTGAATAATTTTCACAATATTCTTCCGAGTAATTTTATTTGCCGGTTTTTCAGGATTAATTCCAGCCCGATAGAGAATTTCACAAACATAGATATTTCCCAATCCGGCAATAATTTTCTGGTCCATTAAAGCAATCTTTATGGGAGCTTTTTTGCCGTGCATTTTTTCTTTTAAAGCTTTAGGGGTAAAGTCATCACTAAAGGGTTCCAGTCCCAAAGGCGGAAGGCAATGCTCTATGTTTTTTTGACTGCAGATAACTATTTTTCCGAAAGTGCGAATATCTATAAAATGCAGAACTTCATTATTTTCCAGGATTATTCTGGCTCTTTCGTATTTTAAGGGTTCACCGCAAAAAGTATCATAAATCAGTTTACCTGTCATCCGCAAGTGAATTATTAAGGCATTATCCCTTTCCAGCATTATAATAATATATTTCCCGCGGCGTTTTATTGCCAAAGCCCTACTTGGAAAGGGATTATCTTCCGGTAAACAATTCGTAATTACCGTTCCGGAATAGTAACATTCAATTGTTTTTATAGTTTTACCTTTCAGCACTTTTTCCAAATCGTTGATAATGCTTTGCACTTCAGGCAATTCCGGCATTTATCCTCTCCTTTTATTATTCATCTTTTATCTGGGAAATCCGTGTAATCTGTGAGAGCTAATTTTCTTCCTTTTTCTCAAAAGGATAGTCCTCTGCAATAATTTCCAGGGATAGTGTATCATCCACTTTTGGTTTTAAGGGTTGCAGGAAGACCCTTGTTTGTTTTTCCGAAACCCTATATCCAAACTGTAGCCAGACATCCGAAACAGGAAAAACACCATTATATTTTCCCGAGCCCAGATATGCAAAATTATCATTTAAGGGATAAAACGCTCCCTCTGCATAGCGGCAAAGGGTAAGTTGTTCTTCTTTAGCTTCAATAGGATTTCCCTTATCATCTTTAATTTGCAAGATAAGCTGAAAAGTATTGGTTTTATTATCTTGGGAAAGGTCTTCCCAAGCGCATTTTACCACATTTACATATTGCCAGTCACCATCAATAAACACTGCAATCAAATTTGGAATACGCGAATATTCAGAAGGATAGCCATTAGCCCTCAAAAAACAAACTGCCATAATTTTATACTGCACTGCAGTTAAGTTCTTATGCTGAACTAAAATATGCAAAGGGGGAAGTCCGCTTAATGCCTTTTTGGAGTTTATTTTATATTTTTGTTGCAAGCGGGAAAGCACTTTTATAACTCCGTCCCGATTATGGGGATAATTATAATGGAATGATTCCGGATAGAGTTGTGCTTTACCTTTTTTATAGTTTACCACCTGTGGCAGGTTTTCGTAATAAACAACGGGAGAGAATAAACTCATCACCTTTTCTTCATCCATTTCCGGTTTATATAGTTTTAGCCAATTATTATAAAGGGCTTCCAGCAATTCCGCATTTGCCTGCCATAAAAGTTTGGGATCACCTTCCAGCAGAAACTGCAAAAAATTGCTGTCGGGATTGGGATTCCTCTTATAAAATTCCCAGAAAGCGGAATAGTTACCTCTACAGGCAAGAGCAACTTTTATTGCCAGGGAATCATCCGTAGTTTTTGTTTTCAACGCTTCATTTTCCAATGTCTTTTGTTTTTCCTGCCAGCGTTGTTTTTCCAGATTAACCACAATAACATATTCCTCGGGATGAGTTTTACTTTCAACGCTGTTTTCCGGATATTCCAAAGTTGCCCAGCCACCTGCAAAATCAGTGTTCGTAACAGTAATTTTCTTTTCTATAGTTTTTTCCGCAGTGGAAGGAATCAGAACAAGAGCTTTACCTTCTTTGCTGTAAACTGAAAGATAAAAAGCACCTCTACCTGTAGTAAATTCCAGGTAGCCGTTTTTATCGGTAGTTAAATTAATTAAAGACCTTAAGGAACCCCAGTTGAATACCATTGGAATAACATTGGCATTGGGTATTGGCTTATTATTACTATCCACAACTTTGATTTTCACTTTCCGGCTGCGGTCTTTAGTATAGTTAGCTGTAGAATTGATTACCGCATCATATTTACCTTTAATTAAAACCTCATCTTTCCAGGTAGTTAAAGTTCCGTCAGCCAAAATCAGCACCGTTTTATCTACCAGACCGCTAAACCAGGCATTATCAGGAAACCAAGCCATATCCATATCTCCGGTATAATGCCATTCTCCGTCCAAATAAATTTCCGTCCAGGCATGATTATTATCCGTATGAGCCCACCAAGGTGTATATGCAGGACGGGCAGGAAGTCCAATTGTTCGGCAGGCGGAAACAAGTAAAATTTGCATTTCTTCACAGCGTCCGATTAAGGACTTTTGCACAATATCCAAAGGACTTTGATCTCTTCCCGAGGTCTGTTGAAACTGAATTCTGGAAACACACCAGAGAGTTACGGCACGAAACATTTCCAGATCGGTATTGGTTGTATTGATTATATTCTGCAAACCGTCTTGCAATAATATTTTCCGATAAGCCGTAAGGGGTTCATCAGAAACGGTTTGTTTGGCTATATAGGAAAGGAAAAAGTCCACAGGATATTTCAGTCCTTTTTCATTCAGCAGCGCACAAATCATTTCATAATTGCTTTTTACATCTTCCGGTTTTGCTTCTGCCAAATTACTGTCACTTTCATAAGCAAGCAGATAGTTCATCAAAATATCGGGATATTGTTTCAGCAGGTCTTTGTATTGCTGTTTTTGCTCCAAAGTTAAATGCTTCAAATTGTTTTTTGCCTTTGCAGAAAGTTCTTTGTAAAGTTCCGGATTTCCGGCACGGGTAAATTCTGCAGGAAGAGCTAATAACAATGAAAGCGTGAGGAGTAGAACAATGACTAATAATGTTTTTTTCACCTCTGGCCCCTTTTACTTTTTTTTCTGGGCATTATTTTCTTTTTATACATAAAATAAGACAAAATTAAACGCAGGCAAGAAAAAGCTGTAGAATGAAGAATTGAGAATTGAGAATGATTGAAGTCAGGGGTCATTCCTGCCAGTAAAAATTATGAACATCTCACGATTTCGTTTGGCAGTAAGGACTCGTGCCGGCATAAGGAAAAAATTTGTGAAGGTACTAATAAATCCTGATTTAATTCTCAATTCTTACTTCTTCTATCAGTTCTTTTAGGATAGCCATCGCTTCTTCTTTTGCTCCTATCCCATTTTCCGCTACAGGACCCACACAGGCAGGACAGCCATTTTCGCAGGCACAACCCTTAATTCTATCCATTCCGGCATACAAAAGTTGATTATGCAGTTCATACAATTTTCGGCTAAGACCTATTCCCCCGGGAACATTATCGTAAATAACAATTACAGGATTGCCAAGTGCCAGTGGAGATTTATCTTCACTATGAACTCCCAAATCCTGAGGAGCGCACATTACAAAAAAAGGTGCCAAATTTCCAAGCAGATATGCCAAAGCAGCTAATCCGCTTTGAATATGCACTCTGGTTTCTGCCAAACGGTGACAGCGTGGGCATAAAGCCACAAGATTATCCGGCTCATTTGCCTCGGCGGGGTCTTCAAACCGGCGAAAAGGAATTATATGATGCACTTCCAAATCCCCGGTTGCACCACAATTCCGGCAGTGATAATTATCGCGCTGGCGGATTTGTTCACAAATTTCTTCCCATTTATGTCCATAATCATTGCTATCGTTATTCCACAAACCCTGATTGCGTATTCTTTCTACCGTTTCTTCTGCAAGGGAAATCCAATATGCCTGGGTCTGCATAATTTCGGGTGGAAGGTCAAGTTCCTCTTGGTCTAAAACCTCCATTGTCCAAAACCGCAAGCGTTTAAAGCCGGTTATAGTTCTGGTAACTGTCACTTCTCCAAAGTGTTTACGCCCTCCTGTAACATTTTCCAAGCGCCACAAATCGTTTAAAGCAATTTCAGTGAATTGTGTTGCCTGCGTGTAATAATTTACCTGAACGGGCTCTAAAATCACTTTTTTCTGTTCTATACTCAGTTCTTTTACTACCCAGGTTTCACCCTGATGAAGGTAAATCGCATTGGGATGAGTCATCCATTTCACGCTTCCGGAATCTACCCAACCAACTAATTCGTCATCTGCCAGAATTTGAAATTGATTTCCCGCATTGCGTAAAGAAACATCACCGGCAGGATATTTTCCGCTTATTCCTATATAGCGGTTTCCGATATGCCTTATTAAGCCCTCATCCAAAAGGGCAAAAAGGTGACCCTGAATTTCGGCAAAACTTAAGGCACCGAAGTTTTCTCCCTCCTTAAAAGCCATTTCGCTGATGGCACAAAGCAGTTGCAGACGCAAAATTTCACTGTTATTAGGGTCTAATAATGCCTGTTCAGGATTGTTGGCAAAAATATATTCAGGGTGCTGACAGATATATTGGTCTAAAGGATTTCCGCTGGCTTCCAAAATACAAAGAGATGGATTTCCCTTTCTTCCAGCTCTACCGGCTTGTTGCCTGGTGGCACAAATTGTTCCGGGATAGCCATTTAAAAGGATAGCATCCAGTCCTCCGATATCAATTCCCAGCTCTAAGGCGTTGGTAGAAATAACTAAACCGATTTCTCCTTCCCGTAAGTCCCTTTCTACTTTTCGGCGTTCTTCAGCCAAATAACCGCTTCTGTAACTGCGAACTTTATCCGCTATTTTCTGATCAGCGGTTAAATAACGAAAAATGAGTTCCACACTGCGTCGGCTGCCCGTAAAAAGAAGTGCCTGCAAATTCGTTTGTAATAAACTTTTAGCAATACTGCTTATTTCCTGGGTAGAACTTCTCCGGATGCCTAAAGCGGGCTCAATAACTGGTGGATTGCAAATATAAAAATGCCTTTCTCCTTTGGGTGAACCATCTTTATCTATCAGCACAACCGGTTCTTCAATAAGGGTTTCGGCAAGTTCACGCGCATTGGCTAAAGTAGCGGAAGTGAAAATAAACTGCGGTTTTATGCCATAAACAGCCGTAATGCGTTTCAAACGCCTGAACAAATTTGCTGTATGCGAACCGAAAACACCACGATAAATATGCACTTCATCAATTATCACATAAGCCAAACGGGAGAAAAATGCGCTCCATAAAGTATGATTCGGCAAAATTCCCAAATGCAACATATCGGGATTGGTAAAAAGAATATTTGCCTGTTTGCGTAGTTTTCCGCGTAAATCCGTTGCCGTATCGCCATCGTAAATGCCATTGACAATTGCCGGTAAGGCAGGATTTTGTTTGTTTAGCTCTTTACAAAGCATCTGCATTTTCTGCGCCTGATCCTGTGCTAATGCCTTTGTCGGAAAAAGAAGCAAAGCTCTACTCTGCGGATTTTGCACCAAACTGTTTAAGATAACTGCTTGATAAACTAAACTTTTCCCGCTGGCAACCCCGGCACTAACCACTACATTTTTCCCCGCTAAAAGAGCTTTAATTGCCTCTGCCTGATGAATATAGGGCTTTTCTATGCCCATCCTTTGCAGTAAATTCTGCACAGGAGGTAAAAGACCTTCAGGATAAAAATCCGTTTGCGCTGCCTTAGCCGGTTCTGTATTTTCCGCTACAATTGTAGAGGCAAAACGCTTTTCCTGCTTAAAAGCCCGAATAAAGTCCTCTATTTGTTGCTTTTGCTGTTTCACTTCTTCCTTTTTCCCCAAGTCCTTTTTATCTTTATACCTTACTATCATTATGGCAGTTACGGTCAAGCATTATCTTTAACCTAAAAAATGCGGCGGAAGGAAAAAGAGTTGGTAAATTCTTTCTTGGCTTAAGCAACCGGAAGTTTCTCAAGAAATTTGCTTTCAGCATTTTCCGACTTGGAATTTGGCAACCCAATTTCTCAATTTGTGTATTATTCATTTTTATTGCCTTATTTTGGTATAAACATATATCTATTTGTATTATAAGCTGTTATACCGTTTTCTCCTGTCTTCCCTAATAGCATTGCTTACCCATTGCTTACCCATTACGGATGGCATTAGCAATGAGTCCGTATTGAGTAAGCAATGCTTCCTGCAAAGCTGTAGACGGAGGACACCGTTCCTCTACCAGAAAAATGGTTTAGATTGTTGAGATTCTCTCTGCCCTCTGCTCTCTGCCCTCTGCCAAAAAGCCCGTCAGGGCGACACAATTATAGCGATGGTGGCGTAAGCCCCTCGTAAAAAAAGGTTTAGATGGTTGAGATTCTCTCTGCCCTCTGCTCTCTGCCCTCTGCCAAAAGTGGTGGGTGATACAGGATTCGAACCAGTGACCTCTACGATGTGAACGTAGCGCTCTAACCAGCTGAGCTAATCACCCTTGCACCTTTAAAATGTAAAAATATTATATAAGAGAATGCCAAAAGACAAAATAATGAGCTAACCACATAACTATCAGTAACAAAAGAAGATGGTGGGAGATACTGGATTCGAACCAGTGACCTCTACGATGTCAACGTAGCGCTCTAACCAACTGAGCTAATCACCCACTCTTTAGTCAGAATTCTTAAATGGTCTTTTTTGTCAAGTTCCGAATTGGGTATAAGCTTAAAAAAAGGCGTTATAATGTCTTTTACTGCAAGAGGAGAAAGCGTCCTGCCTTGCTGCTTGTGTTTTGTAGGCGATAAAAATAAACCCCGTTGGGAAGAGAAGAATCCGGAACAAAGCTGATTTCATTTATGCCATTATGCAGATTAATAGCAGTTAGGCACTGCACTTTTTGTCCTTTCACATTATAAATTTCTATAGTTGCAGAGTCATTATTTTTAGGACTTAAAAGACGAAAAACCGCAGTTCCGGAAACGGGATTGGGATATAAATTATTAATCATCAAGGCACTTGGGTTATTAGTTTCATCTATCACAGGGGTGCCGGCATCATAACGAAAAGGAATGCTGTAACTTCCGATATGAGGACTACTGACTACAAAACGGAAGTCAACTATGGCAGATGAGCCAACTGTTAAATTCAGATGAAAGGATAAAGCTTCTCCCGCAGACATTGAAAAAGGACGGTCAATGCTTCCTGGATAGCAGTTTCCCGTTTCATCACAATAATTAAAATACCAGTCCGCTGGTGCATTATCCGCTTCCAGGTGCATAGTGTAATTTTCAGCCGCTCCAAGATTGAAGAACCACAAAGGAGCTGAAAGATAGTTAGTATTGGCATCTCCTGTTATATACCGACTCCAGTCCATAGCTGCCCTGAAATTATATTCCGGCAAAGGTAGAGAAGAAATACATTGAAGAATCGTTTTATTGGGAAGCTGCAGAAAAACAATCCCCCACAAGTTACTTACCACCCAAGAAGGATTTAAGTTAAATGTCTGGTTAAAGTTATATGTATCTCCAATACCACTTAAAGATACATTTTCATCGTAAAGAACAGCTCTTACAATATGGTCTTCCTCTCCCACATTATCTTCCAGTAAATAATATACAAGACGGGCATCAGAAATCGTTACATCTGGCGAAATCATTATTACAGACCCGCTAATCAAACCCCTTTCAAAACTGAAATTAGTCGGCACAATTTTGACCGGCGAAGCGGAATAACGGTAAACTGAAAGTGCATTAAGATAATCAGTTCCATCTGCAGTTCCTGCTCCTATTCCCTCCAGAGATATTTTACCATTGAAAATCACATTAGGCAAACCGATAATATTATAATAGTCAAACCTTTCATCTACCATATAATTACTGAGAGACCCGCTTTCCGTAAATAACCTGGCACTAATAAATTCGCCGTTATGCGTAACGGAATGAACTGCCTGTAAACCCTGCCAGGCAAGAGGACAATTCAAACACCAGGTAGCTCCAAAATCCTCTGCTATAGTTGTTACAGGCATATAAGTCGGCTGAGCAAAAAGAATGCTGCAAGCCAAAAGAGCAAATATCAGATAAATGTATTTCATTTTCATCTCCTTGTGTGTTATATAATAATTGAAAAATGCAAAACTGCAACTGTATACAACGAGGAAGTTGTTTTTCTTTTTCCATGATGACTCCTAACTTTTCCTCATCACCCAAGTTATAATCACAAATTAAATCTCAAATAAAAATCTGCGTAATCTGCGTAATCTGCGTGAAATATTCTTTTTAAAAGCGGGTGTTAAGTTCAAATCTTAAACCTTCAAAGGGAGCAACATAGCGGCAGACACCATTCCGACAAACTTTTCCCCCAGCTTCTTTTCCCCCAAAAAGGATTATATCGCTATGTTCAAAAAGCGGGTATTTAATTTGAGCGGAAGCCCAATATCTGCTGTCTAAAATTTCGCTTATATCTTCCCAGTTGCTTTGTGCGCATAAAGAAAGGGAAAGTTTACCCAAAGTAAAGTCCGTCTGCAGTTTGGGTTCAAAGTGCTCACTTTCCGCTTCCTGTCTTTGTTTGGAGACCTTTTTATATTCCGCCTGAATTTGCACCGGTATTTTCAGCAAAGCGAAGTTTGTTTGCAAGGCAGGAATTAAATCCTGTTGCCAGGAATTGCTGATATCATCTATTTTTTCAATATGGCTGTAGGAAGCAAGCAGAGAAAAGGAATCCTTAACATATTCCAGGGCAATGTAGGCATCGTTCATTTTCTTGTTTTTATCGCTATTCCACGCTTCCGCATAGTCCGCGGTAAAATTAAGATAATCCGTGATATTAACGGTTCCAAAACCCTGATAGCCAATTTCATCTTCTCCTGTGGCAGAGGCATCGGAAAGGGTTTCATTATGATAATTTACTGCCGGCAAGTCATTTAAGCGATATTGAAACTTATCATACTGTTTATAAGCACCCCCTAAAGTTACAGGACCGAAATAGTAACTGCCATTCACATAAATTGCCTTTCCGTTTTTAGTTCCGATACCGGGTTGATGATATAATTCACTGAAAGCCGTTTCCGCTTGAAAATCAACATATTTTGAAGCATAATTCAATCTGCCGGCAAAAACAGTTCGCTGATTATAGATATTGGTGGCAAGCAAATTGCGGAAAGCCATAGCTGAAGCACCTAAAGAAAGACCTTGGAAATAAGGACTTTGCACATCGGCACCATAAGCCAGATCATATTTTCCGGTAATAGCAGGATTTTCTATGGCACCATAAATTGCCTTGAACTTAAAAGCATCGTTATAGCTGAATAAAACACTCTCCAAACGGTTATCCACATCAAATTCCAGGTCTTTATAACTGCGAAAAACGATGCCGTTACCAAAACTTTCTTCCGTTATTCCGGCATATATTTTACAGGCATCTTTTTCGTAAGAGGCATACAATTCCTGCCAGCCAAGTTCCAAACGGTTGGCATCCAGTTCATCTAAAAGTTCCGTTTGTTCAGTGGAATATTTGGGCAGTTCGGCAATAAACTTCATTCCAAAGCTGAAATTTCTATAGGCAAGGTTGAAACCGAAGGTATCGTTAAAATAGGTATGCAAAGAGTCCTCAACCGTGCGATAGATGAATTTTGCCTCGTTGGAACCGTTTACAGACAGGGCGTTTTGAGCACTAAGCAAAGTAAAGCTGATTAACAGCATTATAAACAGGGTATGTTTCATTTTCTGTTCCACCATTTATATTTGTTAAACTAATACAAGAAACTCTCACAAAATTTTCACTTAATACTATAAATTTTGTTCTGTCTCCCGAGTAATATTTATTCTTCCTTCAGGGTAGTTACGAGTCCTCTCTGCCAAATGAATTCGTGAAAGGTGTAAAGGTTATTTTGGCAGTGATAACTCCTGACTTTTCCTTATCAACCAAGTTATAATCATAGATTAAAACCTCAAATAAAAAATCTGCGTAATCTGCGTAATCTGCGTGAAACTATCGTTATTCTGCGTCGGTTTTAAGTCCCAATAAATTACGGATATGCATTTCGTATTCATTTTCCACACCAGGTTCATAGCCAATATGAGAATAGACAATTTCTCCGGTTTTATTTAGAATAAAGGTATGCGGAGGGTTTGTTACTCCCAGTTTTTTAGCCAAGGTTTTTTCGGAATCAAACAGAGTTATAAACTTATAATTCTTGCTTTTCAGATAGTTTTTTGCCTTGGGCAGATTTTTAGGAGCATCAATAGAAATCATTACTACCGTTAGCGAATCATACTTTTCTGCCAGGGTATGCAATTGTGGCATAGCATCTTTACACGGTTTGCAGTAATCAGCCCAAAAATCAATCAGCACAGGACCCTTTCCCAGAAGTTCCTGCAAAGTAACATTTTTTCCTGTAGCATCGGGAAGCTTAAAATCCGGCATCATATCTGCCATAGCAAAAGAAACCAAAAGCAGCAGGAGCAAACAGGCAATCGGTTTTTTCATTGTGAACCTCCTTTTTTTACAGCAAGAGGATATTGTAAGCCACTATATATAATAGCGTTATTAGCGAAGGTGGCAGGTGTTTTTTGAGCAAAAATCACTAATGCGGCATCCTCAGGAATTGTAACATTAGCGCTGAATTCAAAGGCAACAGGGTTACTTAAATCCACTTCGCTTATATCAATGCGTTTTCTGCCTATTACTACATTGGTAAGATGCTCTCCTTCAGCATTTAGCGCTGTAGAAACCAAATCAATAACTGCCAGATTCAGAATCAGTTCTTCCTGATTGAAGGATGTGGATAGAGGAGTAAGTTTTACACTTCCGGAAATATTTATTCCCTCTACGGTAGCGTTTAGAACACTGTAATCCATCTGACTTAATAATTCCAATTCACTTTGCACGATATAAGGATATTGGCTTAAAGTTTCCTGATTTCCACCTACCAGTTTATGTTTTCCCTGAATAATAGAAACAGGAGCACTGTATGCGCTATAATAAGCATAGAGAGGATCGTTAAAAGCAACCGGACCGGAAAGCTGATGGGTTAAATAGATGAAGTCATTTCCATATTGAGAGCTTAAATCGTGTAAAAGATTTTCCACAGCGGGACAGTAACTGCAACCCACATTAGTAACATATTCCACTATAACTTTTTGAGTTGGAGCAGAAGGATCACAGCCACATTGATTGCCTCGCAGCAGCCATTTTCCGTTTTCTTTCCTTAAGCGTTCTCCGGTATATAAGCTATCGGCAATAACATTTTTACGGCTGTCACTAATGGTTAAACGCCAGTTTGCCAAAGCATTGGTTTCATTTTGCAGAGTAGCTGTTATTAAAATTACATCAATAACAGGATTATTTATACCGGAAAGCAGATTGTATAAGATAGCTTCCCACTCGCTTTTAGTGATGCCATAATGTTTATAGTCCTCTGCATAAAAAGCCATCACCGTAGATAAATCTTCAGCGCTGGCAGTATTAAATGCCTCTTCCAAAGGACTGAAAAGTTCTGCATTAAAATCCACCTGTTCCAGTGGCTTAAAATTATGGTCAAAGCGATCGCAGGAAAATATGCCTAAAAGTGCAACTATTAACAGGGCATAAACAATTTTCTTTTTCATCTTTTTCCCTAACTTTATCTATTCTGCTTGGGCAGGAATTTTATTAAGAGCATTTATTACCTCATCTTTGGAAAGCAGTTCGCCAAAAATATGGGGTTCTGCACCCGGAATGTATAAAGCATTAAAAGGAACGCCTGCTCTTCCGTGTTTTTTTATCCAAGCAAGCAGGGTTTCATCTTTTTTGGTGAAATCCCCTCTTAGCAGCAGAACATTTTTCTTCTTAAATTCCTGCATCATCGTTTCCGTAAACAGAACTGTCTTTTCATTCGTCATACAATTTTTACACCAGGCAGCTCCAATGTCCAGAAAAACCGCTCTACCTTCTTTCAGTGCCTTATTTAAAATATCTTCACTGAATACATACCAACCCTCAGGAGCATTGGGAGCAGGAATCAGTTCGCCACTTTTTACCTGAATTTCCTCTTGTTTCGTTTCTTTAATCGGTAGATAAGTAACAGCAGCAAAGATAATTAGCCCAATAGAAATAAGCGTAAAAAGCCATTGTGTTAATTTGCTGTTTTCCACCCTTACAAACCTGCCATAGAGCCAGGTGGAAAAACCAAGAATAAACAAAAACCACAGAACTTTCAACAGATATTCACCGTCGGTTAACAGCAGCAAGGTTTTCAGCTGAGTGTAAACAATAATCAGCAAAACAAAACCCATCACTTCTTTGAAAATAATCATCCAGTTGCCTGGCTTGGGAATTATTTTCAACGCCTTGGGGAAAAAGCCAATCAGCAGAAATGGAAACGCAAAACCGAGCCCGATAGTAAGAAAGAAAATCAGCATTAAAACAGGTGGCAAAGCTAAGGCAAAAGGCAAAGCCGCACCTAAAAAAGGTCCCGTGCAAGATATCGCCATCAAAAAGGCAAAAATACCCCCAAAAAAAGAACCGCTATAGCCCCCTCGGGAAGTTGCCTTATTAGCCGTATTCATTCCCGGAACGGTTATTTCAAAGACCCCTAAAAGTGACAAAGCAAACACAAACACAATTGACATCAGGGTTACTACAAAACCAGGATTTTGATTTTGCAAACCCCAACCTACCGATTCACCTGCCTTTTGCAAAGCGATGAAAATTCCTGCCATTACGGCAAAGGAAATCAGCACCCCCAAAGCGTAAATCAAAGTATGATTCAGCACTTTGGTTTTATCTTTCTGCGCTTGATTCATTATACTCATAATTCTTATCGGCAAAATGGGTAAAACGCAAGGTGTTATATTTAATATAATTCCGCCTAAAAAGGCAAAAAGAATGTATTTTAGTATTTCGCCAAGAGGATGGCTGGTTTCAGGTTTTTTATCGGGAATCGGGGATTTTTCTATAGGAATGGTTTCCTTTTGTTCTATCCTATTTGGGGTTTCCTCTTCGTTTTCCGAAACAGCAGCTGGTATTGGTTCATTTTCAGCTATTTTAATAGAAAGGATAGCTGTTGCCTCTTCGGGTGGATCACACATTCCTGTTTCATAACATAGATTATAGCTCAGCAGAACTTCAATCTGTTTGTTGCCTGTTTTAGCTGTTTGTTTCACCGTAAAAGGCAAAGTTAAAGTTACTTGGGGATGATAGTTCCATTCCTCTTCCGAAACAACCTGTGTCGGTTTCGGATAAATAACTTTACCCAAAATAAGGTCTGGATGGCTTGCTTCCAGATAAAAATACTCCGGGTTTTGGGGATTAAAGGTTTGTTTTTTCCCTTCAGGAATAAGGAGAGTGGCTTTAATAACACCTTTTTCTCCAGGCTTCAAGACCTCAGGAGAAATAGAGAATTTAACGCTCTGTGCAAAAATTGGCAGAATGAGCAACACTAAACAGAACATTAACAACAGCTTAAGACATCTATGCATCAGCAATATCCTTGTTACATATTTGGGTACTTATAGTAAATGATAATGCAGAAAACATTCCAGACAAGACAACTATTGTGGGAATGAAAAATAAAGAGTGTATGAGGAGGTTCAAAAAAATAGCGGATTATAATTAAAGAAAAATCCAATTAATCCAGTATATCCATTTATCTGCGTTCTATATGTCACGCTCTTAAAATCTCTTTTCCTCTTTATCTCTTTGTTTATCTTCTCTCTTTTTCTCTTTGTAAAAAAAACCTTTAAACTTCCATTATTTCTTTTTCTTTTGCCTTTTCCGCCTCATCTATCTTTTTAATCCAATCATCTGTAAGGTCTTGCAATTCTTTCAGTTGTTTCTTTTCGTCGTCTTCACTTATTTCGCTGTCCTTTTTTTCTTTTTTAACTATATCATTGGCATCGCGGCGGATATTCCGGATAGCAACTCTGGTATCTTCCGAGATTTTTTTAATATTTTTAACTATATCTCTGCGTTTTTCTTCGGTTAAGGGCTGAAAAGGCAGGCGGATAACATTTCCATCGTTTTCTGGAGTAATGCCAATATTGGCAGCTAAAATGGCTTTTTCTATATCTGCCAGGGTTGTTTTATCCCAGGGCTGAACAACAATCATTCTGGCTTCGGGAATGGAAATGTTGCAGAGTTGTTTAATCGGTGTAGGTAGACCGTAATAATTGATTTTAATATCATCCAAAATGGAAGCGCTGGCGCGTCCGGTTCTGATTTTGGAATATTGATGCAGCATTGCATCAAAGCTCTTTTGCATTTTTTCTTTAGTATTATCTTTTATATTTTCCATAATATCCTCTTTACCAGGCAGAAACTATGTTCAGGGGTGAATATAGGTTCCTGTTTCCGCATTAGTAAGTGCTTCAATTAACATTTGCGGCTGACTGATGTTGAAAATCTTAATAGGCATAGTATTATCCATAGCCAGAGAAAAAGCGGTTAAATCCATAACTCCCAAGCGTTTTTGCAAACATTCCTCAAAGCTGGCACTGCTTATAAAATGGGCATTTTTATCTTTTTTGGGATCGGCGCTGTAAAGTCCATCCACATTAGTTGCTTTTAACACAATATCAGCTTGCAGTTCAACAGCGCGTAAAACGGCAGCGGTATCTGTAGTAAAATAAGGATTTCCTGTTCCTCCGCTGAAAAAACAGACCTTTCCCTGTTCCAAAGCGGAGGAAGCCAATTGAGGAGTATAACGATCAACCACTTTATCCACAGCCAGAGTGGAAAAAATGGCACAGTCAATTCCTTTGGAAATAAGGATTTCTGCCATATACAGAGAATTCTGGATAGTTGCCAGCATACCGATACTATCCAGAACTACCCTGTTCAAATTTTTATTTTTCCAGGAACCGCCGCGGAATATATTTCCCCCGCCTAAAACGATGCCTAATTCATAATTTTGGTTATGAACTGTAATTATAGCATCGGTCAGGGAGTCAATTACTGTTTCATCGTAGATGATGCCTTTTTTACCGGAAAGAACTTCTCCGGAAAGTTTCAACAGCACACGATGGATATTTTCGCTTTTGTAAACATTTTTCATACTTGAACTCCCGGCTGTTTCAGGAAGGTTTACAGCTTTATGTTCAGCTTTTATTCGCCACCTAATTGATAACGGACAAATCTGGCAATTTGAATATTTTCGCCTGTTGTGGCTATAGCGTTTGTCAGTAAGTCCTTTACGGTTTTTGTGCTGTCGCTGATCAGTTCTTGTCCTAAAAGGGAATGTTCGTTGCAGAACTTTTTCAGATTACCTTCCACAATTTTCTCTATAATTTCGGGTTTTTTCCCTTCATTCACAGCTTTGTTATAGGCAATTTCTTTTTCTCTTTCCAGAATGGCGGGATCAATTTGCTCGGGACTTATAGCTAAAGGGTTGGTAGCGGCAATTTGCATTGCTATTTCATCTGCCAAAGCTTTAAATTCATCGGTTCTGGCAACAAAATCGGATTCGCAATTCAGTTCCAGAAGCACTCCAATCCGGTTGTTGAAATGTATGTATGAATGAATGATACCTTCTTTAGTGGCACGGTTTGCTTTTCCTTCTGCTTTACTGATTCCCTTTTCCCGCAGGTATTTTATTGCCTCATCAATATTTCCGTTTTTTTCAATAAGGGCTTTGCGGCAATCCATCATTCCGGCTCCAGTTCTGTCACGCAATTCTTTTACTTGGGTTGCAGTAATCTCTGCCATTTTTTCTCCTTTTTGGTTAAAGTAAGTTTTGGGGTTAGTTTTTTATTGTTCCGTTTCCGCTAATTCGGGAACATCAAATTCCACTTTTTCTTCTGCTGCAGCCAATTCGGCTTCAAAATCCTCTGTTTCTTCTGCAGCAGTTGTTTCAGTTGTTTCTTCTTCAGTGCTTTCTCCCTCTGTGGCAAGTCCTTTTCCTTCAATAACGGCATTTGCCATAATATCTGAAATCAGATGAATAGCACGCGTGGCATCGTCGTTACTGGGAATTACATAATCAATCAAATCGGGATCGCAATTGGTATCAACCATTGCCACAATCGGAATATTCAAGATACGTGCTTCGTGCACGGCTATTTTTTCATATTCGGTATCCACAATAAAAACACATCCTGGCAGGGCATCCATTTCGCGAATACCGCCTAAGGAAAATTCAATTTTATCGTGCATTCTTTTCATTTTTTGTTGTTCCAGCTTGGTGTAACCATTGATAGTGCCGTCAGCCACGATTTCTTCATAATACTTCATCTTTTCAATGCTTTGACGGATAGTAGCCATATTAGTTAGCATTCCACCATACCAACGCTGGTTTACATAAAAGACACCGGCTTTTTCAGCAGCTTCTTTAATAGCTGCCTGTGCCTGTTTTTTGGTTCCTACAAAAAGGATATATTCACCTTTGGAGGCAACCTCTTTCATAAACTGATATGCTTCATTGATAGCATCTACTGTCTGTTTCAAATCAATAATATGAATCCCGTTGCGTTTAATGAAGATGTATTTCTTCATTTTAGGATTCCATTTGAAGGTTTGATGCCCAAAATGGACACCAGCTTCAAGTAATTGTTTCATAGTTACTACGGACATTCTTTTCTCCTGAAATACGGTTTTTAGGTCTCTTCCGGACGGTGTAAGCAATTCAAAGGAACAAAAACCTCACCGCCTTGCAAGCGTTCCGGAAGTTTATTTAATGTTTTTTCCATTTTGATAATCCTTTTGTCATTCCTGTGAAAGCAGGAAGCAGATGATTTTTCATCTCTTTAACTGAACTATCAATATAGAACTTATAAAACTTGTTGTTTTTCATTACAGAAAAACTGTTTCTTTTAACGCTTAGAGAACTGGAATCTTTTTCTGGCTTTGGGACGACCGGATTTTTTGCGTTCCACCATTCTGGGATCACGCGTTAAAAATCCCCGGGTCTTCAGCACAGGACGAAGATTTTCATCATATTCCACTAAGGCACGGGAAATACCATGACGGATAGCTCCTGCCTGACCGCTTAAACCACCTCCGTAAACATTTACATAAACATCAAAGTTATCGGATAAGCCAACGGTCTGTAAGGGCTGTTCTACAATCATTTCCAGGGTCTCACGCTGGAGATATTTCTTCATCTGGATATTATTAATAATGCGTTTTCCAGTTCCAGGCATAAGACGAACTCTGGCTACGGCATTTTTTCTTCTGCCAACTGCATCAAAGGTCTGCATACTTTTTTACTCCTAAATATTTAGTTCAATGGGTTTTTGAGCAGAATGCGGATGTTCAGCTCCAGGATAAACTTTCAATTTTTTGAACATTGCGCGTCCCAACTTATTTTTGGGCATCATACCTTTTACGGCATGTTCAATAATGCGTTCGGGATGCTTTTCCAAAACTTTGGCATAAGGAATTTCCTTCAAGCCGTCAGGATAACCACTAAAGCTTTTATAAACCTTCTGTAATGCCTTCATACCTGTTACGCGAACTTTTGCTGCATTGATCACAATCACATAATCACCGGTATCAATATTGGGCACATAATACGGTTTATGTTTGCCACATAAAATTGTGGCAACTTTTGTGGATAAGCGTCCCAAAGGTTTTCCCTCTGCATCTACGATATACCATTGCTGGTGAATATCGGAAGGACTTGGGGTTAGGGTCTTCATCGCTTCTCCTTTACATATTTTTTTATTCAGTAAGCCACATTTTTGGAAGCAGGAATAGTGTCAAGTGTTTTGAAGAGTTGAAACAACTGAAGGGAGAAAATGAAAAAGGGGAAAGGTGATATCAATGGAATTTTTAAGTGCAGCACTGGTTTCATCCCTAAATTTCTCTAACTTCATATAAATAGAAATAAATACACATTCTTCCCTAATTGCATTGCTTACCCATTGCTTACCCATTGCTAATGCCATCCGTAATGGGTAAGCAATGCTTCAGTATTTCCCTTAAGAAAGATGGAGTATCCTAAAAAAGGTGAACAGGTTAACGGGTGAACGGGTGAAAAGGTGAAAAAGTAAAAAGGAAAAACTCGCGATAGACAAAAAAAGGCAAAATTATTATAATAAAAACCATTTTTTCGGTGGCTTCGGTGTTTTTCGGTGGCTAAAAATGCAGAGAAACACCGTCCTCCGTCTACACTAAACTGTTTTGAGTCCTTACTGCTAAATAAAGGCGTAAAAGGTTTATAACTTTTGAAAGCATTGACAACTCCTAACTTGCATAGAAATCTGTGAAATCCGTGTTATCTGTGAGAGATTCACTTTTTCATTGACACAATAGCAGATAATAAGTGAAAGGATTATAAAGGAAAAATAGGTGAATATGGATATTATTAAAACCGAAAACATAGTAAAGGATTACATTTTAGGCAAGATAAAAGTCCGTGCTTTAAATGGAATTGACCTGCAAATTCAGAAAGGTGAATTTGTTGCCATAATGGGTCCCTCCGGCTCGGGGAAAAGCACTTTAATGCATATTCTGGGGTGTTTGGATAGTCCAACAGATGGAACTTATTATCTGGATGATGTTTTGGTTAGCAAAATGCCCAAAGCGTCTTTAGCTGCAGTCAGAAATCGGAAAATTGGCTTTGTGTTTCAGTCCTTTAATCTGCTCCCTCATTTGAACATCTTGAAAAATGTAGAACTCCCTTTAATGTATGGAGGTATGAGTAAAAGAAAACGCACTGCCAAAGCAAAAGAGGTTTTACAAAATGTGGGTCTGGGAGATCGTTTAAAACATAAGCCCGGTGAACTTTCCGGAGGTCAAAGACAACGCGTTGCCATAGCACGAGCAATTGTAAATGATCCTTCTATTCTACTGGCAGATGAACCAACGGGAAATCTGGATTCTCAATCCGGAGGGGATATTTTGGAAATTTTTACGGAGTTACACAGTCAAGGCAATACCGTTATTATTGTAACTCACGACCAGGCAATTGCTTCCAGAGCAGAAAGAATAATCAAAATAAAAGACGGGAAAATAGTAGATGGCAATTCCAATAGCTGAATCCCTCAAACTTGGTTTCGCGGATATTATGATGCGCAAAGTTCGCAGTATAGTAACCGTGATTGGCATAATTTTAGGTGTGATGTGCATAATGGTTGTTTTGGCAATTGTAAATGGAATGAACGAAAGCACAATGAGTTGGATGGAAGAACGCGGTGGTTTGAACAAAATAGAAGTTGAACAAAACTGGTTTTACGATTTTTCCAAAGGTGGAGATCCCAGTTTTTCTTTAAAGGAAATTCGTTATTTGCAATCCCTTATTCCGGAAGCGGAAGCATTTAATCCTACCGTTCAGGAATGGGAAGCGGTAATAAATAAGGGTGATATTCGTTACAGCACATCTTTAAGAGGTGTAATGCCCGATTTTGTAAAAGTGGAACAATGGGACATAGCTAAAGGCAGATTTATTAAAGACCTGGATATAGACCAACATAGCAATGTAATAGTTCTCGGCTCAACCGTGGCAAAAGAGTTTTTTGGCAACAACGATCCTCTCGGACAAATTATTTCCGTAGGCAATCAACAATTTATCGTTGTCGGTGTAATGGCTGAAAGATTTATGCCAACACAGGGCGGACAAATAGGAATGGGTGAAAATGCTTTGGAATATTTAAACCGCCGTTGTTTTATTCCTATTTCCACAATGATCAGTAAAGTTAACCCTGGCAGTAAAATAAGCTCCATAGATATTAGAGCAAAAAGTCCTGAAGAGGCAAAAGAACTGCGCCGTAAAGTGGAAAACATAGTGCTGAACCTGAAAAACGGAAAACATTTGTTTCAGGTTACTTCCGCTAAAGAACAACTGGATACAATGCAGGCAAATGCTAAAATATTTGAAGCCATATTTGTTTTAATTGCCGTAATTTCTCTGCTGGTTGGGGGAATTGTAATTATGAACATTATGCTTGCTTCCATCCGGGAACGCACTCGCGAAATAGGAGTTCGCATTGCGGTTGGAGCCAGAAGAAGAGATATTTTTATTCAGTTTTTGGTGCAAACGGTGCTTATTACCGCTTTAGGTGGAATTTTGGGAATTCTTTTAGGATTTGCTATTTTGGATAAAGTGGGTTCTTATTTACAAATAAAAGTGCTTGCCTCGGTGCAAATGATTTGGGTTGCTCTTTTGGTTTCTATTGGAGTGGGACTTATTTTTGGAGTAGGTCCTGCTATTAGAGCTGCCCGTCTTGATCCTGTAATTGCTTTAAGGGAGGAATAATGAGTAAAAAGAAACAAAATAAAGGTGTTTTTCAGAAGCTCCTTCTTTGGCTATATTCTTACATCAAAATTGTTATTGTGGATCTCAAGAAAATTTACTTTTCCATAACTGTCCCTCAACAACGGAAAAAGGTCTTTAGCAATATATGGACATTTATCAAAACATTTTACCAGCGTTTTATGGGTGAAGGTATTTTGAAGGAATCAGCCAGTTTAACTTACATAACTCTTCTCGGTTTTGTCCCTTTTATCAATTTCCTGGTTTTAATTGCCCCGGATTTACCATTTCTGAATTTGGGTGATAAACTGAGAGAATTGGTGGTTCAAAACTTTATTCCGAGTTCGGCGAATGCTATAATCAACTTTTTGGACAAGCTGATTATGCCCAAAGTTGGCTTCAACATTTTCAATTTTGTTATCCTGATTGTTAGTTCCTATTCGTTGTTTTCAGTTATAAGAGGGACTTTTGACCGTATCCTGAGTATGCAGCTGAAGTCCTCTCAGGATACTATTACTCAATTAGTGAAATTTTTCGGCACGATTGTTTTCGGATTGCTGATTATCGTGTTGCTTTTTTCCAGTTCATCTATTCCAATTATCTCCCGTTTGTTAAAGTCACCTGTTTTACAATGGATTATGGTAATAGTTCCCTTTGTTTTGCAATTTTTGGCTATAATGTTTCTTTATATGTTATTGCCTTCGGTAAGAATTAACCGTGCCTCCTTGTTTAGAGGTGCTTTTTGGACTACGGTTATCTGGGTTATAGGTAAGTCCGCATTTGATTTTTATATATATAACTTAACTAATTACGAACGACTTTACGGAGTGATGGCTGTTCTGCCGATTTTCCTACTGTGGATTTATATAAATTGGGCTATTATTTTGGGAGGAATGGTTTTAGTAAGTGAAATGGAAAACAAAAAAAACGGTGGCTTTTTAACCAAAGAACCCCATAATGCCGTGCGCATAACAATGGAACTTTTTACTAATCAAAAACTTAATCAACGTCTGGAAGGAATTTTGAGTAAAGAAGAACTGAAGAAATTGGCAGATACCCTGAACGAGGAAGAAGATAAATGAATAAATATGCCCTAATTAGTGTTGCGGATAAAACCGGTATTGAGACCTTAGCTATGGAACTGGAAAGAATGGGCTTTACCATTCTTTCCACTTCGCATACAGCTGATTACTTAAAACAATTCTGCCAGAAAGTAGTGCTGGTTTCGGATTTAACCGGTTTTCCGGAAATTCTGGAAGGCAGAGTTAAAACACTCCATCCCGTTATTTATGCCGGAATTTTGGCAGATAGAAATAATCCTGCTCACGCCAAAACACTCTCTGAACTAAAAATTGAGCACATAGATGTAATAGCGGTAAATTTGTATCCTTTTGCCTCTGTTTGCTGGAAAGAAAATGCCACCGAACAGGAAATTATAGAAAATATAGATATTGGAGGTCCCGCTTTAATTCGTGCAGGAGCCAAGAACTATAAAAGCGTTACTGTTTTGGTTGATCCTGTGGACTATGCTAATGCGTTGGAGCTTTTAAAGCAGAATAGTATTTTACCGGAAAAATTTAGTTCCTATCTGGCACAAAAGGCATTTGCCAAAACCCGGGATTACGATGCTGAAATTGCCGCTTATTTTGCCTCTCAAGGAATAGAGGAATCTATTACTAACGAACTACCTGCTCAACTGGAGTTTGCTATTTCTTTAAAGAGAAAATTGCGCTATGGCGAAAACCCTCATCAAAATGGTGGTTTCTATGCAAAGGTAACCTCCGGTTGGGAACTTATTCACGGTAAGGAACTCTCTTTCAATAACATAATGGATATTGATTCTGCCTTCAGAGCTATTCGTCTTTTTGGTAAACCAACTGCCATTATTATTAAACACTGCAATCCTTGTGGTATTGGCAGTGATGAAACATTGGCAGAGGCATATAGAAAAGCTTATGAAACAGATACGGAGGCACCTTTTGGGGGAATTGTAATTGTCAACCGTCCCCTGGATTTGGAAACGGCTACCCTGATTAATAATATCTTCACTGAAATCATTATTGCTCCTGCTTTTGAACCCGGTGTTTTAGAATTCCTGAAAAAAAAGAAAAACCGCCGCCTAATTCGCTACGAATTTTCTCTGCTGGAAAAACCGCTTAACCCTATAGAAATTAAGACACTTACTTCGGGCTATTTAGCTCAGGACTGGGACCTCGTAAACGAATCAACAGAGAACTGGAAAATAGTTACTAACAAACAACCTGCTCCGGAAGAGTTGGAAGCCCTTATTTATGCCTGGAAAGCTGTTTCCGTCCTAAAGTCCAATGCCATTGCTATCGCTAAAAAAGATAGTGTCTTAGGGCTTGGCTGCGGACAAACCTCCCGCATAGATGCTGTTCAATTAGCTCTCTGGAAAGCAAAAAAATTCGGACACGATTTAACGGATTCTGTTTGTGCCTCCGATGGCTTTTTCCCTTTTCGGGATTGTATAGATACTCTTGCTAAGAACGGAATTTCAGCTATCATCCAACCTGGCGGTTCCAAAAACGATGCGGAATGCATTTCTGCTTGCAACGAACTAAACATCGCTATGGTCTTTACCGGTTTCCGTCACTTTAAGCACTGAAAATATGTTATTAAGTGAAGATGAAAAAAAGAAGTTGACAGAAAGATGGAGTAATAATAGAAAAATATAATGAAATTAAATCCAATATAATCGTTAAAGAGAGGATACTAAAATGGTCTCTAAAAATATACATAATTATGAGATAGATTTTGCGCCAACAAAAGACGAAAAGTCAGAAAAAAATATTTCTGATTTAATGCCCTTGTCTAATAATAAGATAGGAGGGGAAGCTAAAATGAAACATACAGCACCAAGAAATAGAACTCTTACTGTGTCGGAAGAGGAACTAAAAAAAATGAAAACAAGATTTATCAACTTAAATAAGCAATGTATGTTAGATGCTATAAAAGGGAATGTGATCTGTCAGGATGCACTTGAATGTATTCAATTCCTGCCCGAAAAATCAATTGATCTTCTTATTATTGATCCCCCCTATAATATGTATAAAAAGTTTAATGAAGTTACCTTCAATAAAAAAACCATTGATGAGTATGCAGAATGGATTGACTCTTGGTTTTCTCAGATTGTTTCTAAAATATCATTAACCGGTTCGGTTTATGTATGCTGTGACTGGCAATCTTCTTCTGCAATAGAGACAGTGCTAAGAAAACATTTGATTGTAAGAAATAGAATTACATGGGAAAGAGATAAGGGTAGAGGAGCAAAAACAAACTGGAAAAACTGTTCTGAGGATATATGGTTTGCCACCAAGTCCAATAAATATGTTTTCAATGTAGATAAGGTTAAAATTATGCGAAAAGTAATTGCACCTTATAGAGATGAAAACGGAGATCCTAAGGACTGGAAAGAAACAAATACAGGCAATTATAGATTATCTCATCCCTCAAACTTTTGGACAGATATCACTATCCCTTTTTGGTCTATGCCTGAAAATACTGATCACCCTACTCAAAAACCGGAAAAATTATTAGCGAAACTAATACTTGCCAGTTCCAATGAAGGTGATTTTGTGTTTGATCCCTTTTGTGGCTCTGGTTCAACCTTAGTTGTAGCAAAAAAATTAAACCGCGAATTCAGTGGTATTGAAATTGACGAATATTATTGTGCTCTTACCTTAAAACGATTAGACCTAGCTGATATTGATAAATCTATACAAGGATACAGTGAAGGATTATTTTGGGAGAGAAATAGTTTAACCGAACAGCAAAAAATTAAGCTATCAAGTAGAAAACAAAAAGGAATTGATAATTATGAAATCGAATTTGACTGGCATCATTAAGTTCATCGAATCAAAAAACGCAATTAAGGATAAGAATAAACTAACTAAACTTGTTTCCCGAAGATTCAAATTAATTCGTGACAGGTCCGTGTATTACAATGATGAATTTGCAATCAGGTTTTGTAAATCTGCTCGCCCCAATCTTAGCAATACAATTCTCTCTCTTTCAAACTTAAGAAAAGTTGATGACCGACCTTTTATCGTATGTGTAGTAACTCCCGATAAGAATTATATGTATCTTGCTAATTCTACATTTTTATCTAAGATAAGCCATAGCTCTCAGCTGTTGCGAACTAATAATATTAAAGGCAGCTTCAATGGATCAGATATTAAGAAAGAATTTAATGGCTATAAAAATGAACCTGATAATTTCGCTGTTTTATTCGACTTCCATAAACAATTTAGTTTTGAAGAAAATCTTGCACGTTTGGTTGAAGCTACTAATGATATTCATCCTTCCGGTAAAAATTTAGAATTAAAAGATAGTGAAATTAAACAAATTTTAGCTGCTCCTCTACGAGCTCAATCTTTTGTTAACAGTAATGAATATATTATCCTAAAAGAAGAACTTGATACTCGGGTAAAACAATATAGAACCGAAATTCTTATAGCTTCTTTAATAGAGAATAGCAATATTAGAAGCGCTGTTATAGAGTATCTTATTGCCGGAAATGACGATTCCTTGCGTAAAGAAATTATTAAATCTCTTAATTCAGGGAAAGGTTATCAATCCCTCACATCTAATAAACATTCTTTAGGTGATTATTCAAGGGAATTTGCTAATTTTCTAACTGAAACTGATGTAAAAACAAAGATAATGGTTTTAGATTCAAATCCTAAAGCTTATAATATTGATAAAATTCTGGAGTTCCTGACAAAGGAAAGGACAGTTTTTATGTTCTATTTTGTAGGCATAGACTATTTAAAAAATAGCGTAAAGACAACGCTTATATCTATGTTTCAAAAAGATCTGTGTAATTCTATTTTTATCCTTTCTCATTGGTCAGGTAGAAATTCAAGAGGGGTAACTCAGTTTGATGGTAAGGTAATTAAAAAGCTGATCTTAAATCCTGATAATTCAATAGACATTAAAAAAGCTCAAGACCTTCTAAAAAAATTAATAGAATTATAACTACATTTAGGGCATCTTACAAATAACTAATATACATATATGAACCTTTTTCTGCGCATTGTGGAAACATTTACTGATAAAATGATATTCCTTATTAGCAGATATAGTGTTTTTATTTAGTGAGAAGGTGGGCAGATACTAATTCTATTTGACAGAAAGAGGTAAGAAAAAAAGTTGGGAATAATAAGCAAGGAGATGTGTCCGAGTTGGCTGAAGGAGCACGATTGGAAATCGTGTAAACGTGTGAGCGTTTCTAGGGTTCGAATCCCTACATCTCCGCCATTTTTATTGATTTTTTTACCTGAAGGATATAAATACTCCAGCAGGAAAGCAGGTTGCCAAATTCCAATTTGCCAAAGCTCTGAAAGTTATTTATAATATCAGTGTTATGCGGATTATCAGTAGCGGCATTCGTTAGTCGCTAAAAGGAGTTTAAATATTATGAAATCAAACAAGACCGTTCTGTGGGGCTGTTTAATCTTTGTTATTGCCTTATTAGCTGCCTTTATCCTGGGTTTTATATTCACTTTTGGTTCTCACGGAGCCAAATCTGCAAAAATCCCTTCCAATGCTTGGTTATATGTAAATCCAAGTGCTTTAATTCCGGACTATAACGAGCTGGAAGAATTACGCTTTGTAAATGTTTCTTCTCCCAGTGTTCAGGAAATTTGCGCTAAAATAAAACTTGCTGCCAAAGATGAGCGTATTAAAGGAATACTTCTTCAGCCCCAAATGATTATGACCAATTATCCTGCTTTGGAAGAAATGTCTTTAGCAATAGGGACTTTTCAAAAAAGCGGCAAGCCCGTACTTGCTTTCGGAGAAAATTTCACGCAGGGGGACTATTTACTTGCTTCCTGTGCTGATAAAATTTATATGGAACCCTCTGCTTCGGCAGGTTTAGCTTTACAAGGTGTTTCCGCTAATATGCTATTCTACAAAGAGATGCTGGATAAATTAGGCATCAAAATGCACATTTTACAATCCGGTGAATATAAAGGTGCCGGTGAGCCCTTTTCGCAAACCGAGCTTAGTAAAGGCACAAGAGAAAACATAGATGCCGCTCTGTATGATATTTATAACCATTTACTTTCCCTTGTTGCACAAAACAGAAAGTTGGAGACAACCCAGGTAAAAGATATTTTTGAAAAGAGGGACGACTTCTTTTTAAGCGCTGAAAAGGCAAAAGAACTGAAATTGATTGATTACGCTATGAGTCGTGACGAAATGCTAAAAAGTTTGGGCTTGGAAGAGGATAATTTTATGAAAATTGCCAATTATTCTCCAACCGCAAAGAAGAAAGGCGATAAAATAGCTGTGGTTTATCTGAATGGAAATATTGCTCCCGTTTCGGGTTCCAATTTTGGCAGTCAAGGCATTATCAGTGAAGCAAAAGTGAAGAAGATTATCAAACAGATTCACCAGCATAAAGACATTAAAGCGGTTGTTTTAAGAATAAATAGTCCTGGTGGTTCCGCTTTGGAATCCGAGCTCATTTATCAGCAATTGCTTAAATTAAAAAGAGAATATCCTCTGGTTGTTTCAATGGGGGGAACAGCTGCTTCAGGTGGCTATTATATTTCCTGTGCTGGGGATTATTTAATAGCAGACCCGGGAACTTTAACTGGCTCTATTGGAGTAATAGGTTTAATTCCTGAAATGGCAGGATTGGGTAAAAAAATCGGAGTGCGTTCTCAGACCTTGAAATATGGCAAATTTGCCGGTGCTTTAAGTCCTTTGGAACACTATGATCCGGCTTTAATAGAATCCCTGAAACGCAGTTCCACAGCTACCTACAACGAATTTAAACAAAGGGTGATGACTGCTCGCAAAATATCCCCTGAAAATATTGAAGCCGTTGCTGAAGGACGCATTTTCAGTGCTGAAGATGCTCTTACCCATAAACTTATTGATGAAATCGGAACTTTGGATAAAGCAATTGCCAAAGCTGCAGGTCTGGCAAAAGTAACTTCATATTCCTCTGTAAATTTCCCTAAAAAGGAAAGTTATTGGGAAGCACTAAGGGAATCAGACCTCTTGAATTTGAAAGAACGGTTACAAAATAACAATGATCCTGCAACACAACTGGAAAAATATCTGAAACAGATATCTGCCACAGGTGAATGGCTGTATTTAATGCCTTATACCCTGGAGTAAAATGAAAAACAGCAGGATGGTTGATGTCCTCATCAACCAGACATAACTATCTAAAATATAATTTGGACTAAAATGAAAAAGGACTCCTATAATACAGAAATAATTGTAAATGTCCACCCCTTAGAAAAGCGGGTAGCGGTTTTGGAAGATAGCCGCCTGGTAGAACTCTTTGTGGAACGCAGAGAACAACAAAACATCGTGGGCAACATCTATAAAGGTATTGTAAAAGATGTTTTACCCGGAATGGGAGCTGCTTTTATTGAAATCGGACTGGAAAGAACCGCTTTTTTACATTATAGTGACATTGTTATGGATTTCCTGGATATTTATGAAAATGCCCTACCGCGCACGAAAGTAAATCCTGAGGACTCCTCTCAAATAGATAAACTCTTAAAACCGGGTCAGGAAATTGTGGTTCAAGTGCACAAAGGACCCATTGGTTCCAAAGGTGCACGTTTAACAGGTCAAATCTCAATTCCGGGAAAATACCTGGTGCTTTTTCCCAATAAAGATAAAATTGCTGTCTCCCGTAAGATTTATTCTCAGGCAGAACGCAGTCGTATTCGTAATCTTCTTTCCGGAATTAAAGACCCAGGATACGGTTTAATTGTTAGAACCGAAGCGGAGGGCTGTGAAGAGGATGATTTTCAAACAGAGTATAAGGCATTGATAAAGACCTGGCATTTGATTGAAAAACAAATTAAATATGCCAAAGCACCTGTTTGCGTGTTTGAGGAAAATGCTCTGGAGAACTATCTGATTCGTGATCTCTTTGGGGAAAATGTAGACCGCTTGGTTATTGACGACAAGAACTTTGCCAAACGCATTATTTCCCAACTGACAGATATTTCGCCTGAACTGATAAATAATATAGAAATTTACAGAGAGGATTCTCCTATTTTTGATGCCTGGGGAATTGAAAAGAAAATTGAAACCGTTCTGCATAGCCGTATTTATCTTCCCAGCGGAGGAAATATCAAAATTGAACAAACAGAAGCCCTGGTTGCCATTGATGTTAATACCGGAAGTTTCACCGGAAAAACCAATTATGATGAAACAGTGCGCAAAACCAATCTGGAAGCAGCCGCAGAAATTGCCCGCCAAATTCGTTTACGTGACCTTTCCGGAGTGATTATCATTGATTTTATTGATATGGTTGAGGAAAAATATAAAAACGAAGTGCTGGAAATGCTGAAAAAAGGTTTGCGCCGAGACCGTGCCAAAAATAAGGTCTATTCTTTTACAGAGCTTGGACTTGTGGAAGTTACCCGTAAAAGAATGCGCAATACCTTAATCTCCAATTTTTCTGATCCCTGTCCTTTTTGTAACGGAAGCGGACGCATTTTAAGCAAGGACTCTGTTATTATGCGTATTTACCGGTGGCTGAACCGCAGCGATTATTTCATTAAAGATAAGAACTTACGCATTGTAGTTAATCCCGATTTGTTAAACCATATCAAACAGCATAACGAGGACTTTACTGCATACAAAGAACAGATTGAATTCACTTCCGATCCTTCCATTAGAATAGATCAATTTAAGGTATATCTGCTTCCTGGACTGGAAGATATAACATCCAAGTTTTCATAGTGCACTTTTCACACAATTTTCACTTTTATAGTTTTGGCAATTCTTCTATCCAAAACATATCTGGCATCGCCAACAGCCACAACTACATTCGGTTCATCATCATCGTTGCGGAACATAGAAATTTGCGCTCCAATATATAAGCCCCTTTCAATTATTTTCAGGTTATTATTATGAATAACTACAGCATTACAGCCCTCCGGTAATTGATCCAGAGGGAGGCATTGACCTGCTTTACATACACCGTGTCTTTTTCTGCCGGAAAATTTTCTGCTCCAACCCCGAATTCTTACTCTATTCCGTCTGGAAAGCATATTTACTCCCTATTTTTCGCAAAGTAATATAAATGAAGGTAAAAATAGCTCCTATAACAACAAACCAGAAGATGGACAGAACATTAAAAGCCAGTATTTGGTATATCAGGGTAGCCACCATCCAGGCAAGCAAAGTTAAGTAGACAAAAGCAAAAAGCATCCATTTAAAGCCGTGTTCCTTAAAAAGCATTGTGAGCGAGGCAGCACAGGGTGAATAGAGCAAGATAAAAACAAGATAAGCTAAAATAGAGGCATTACTGCCAAAACTGCTTTTGATATTATTTGCCAGCTGATCGCCTGAAATTTCTCCCTCTGAATTTTGGTAGAGACCCTGCAAGGTTCCAACAATTGCTTCCTTGGCAAAAAGTCCGCTGATTAAAGCTACGGATGACTGCCAGTTATCACTTTTAATTCCCATCGGCTGTAAAACAGGGGTAATCAATTTTCCTCCTAATTCCAGAATTGAGGTTTTTTCGCTATCCCTTCCTGTTGGAATTTGAATACCTTGCAGAATATTTATCAATACAATTACCAGTAAAATGGTTTTCCCGGCTCTCAACAGAAAACTTTTCAAGCGATGCCAGGTATGCATAAAAATACCGTTTATAGTAGGAATATGATAGGCAGGAAGCTCCATTACAAAATCACCCGGAGCACTCAGAAAAATGGTCTTTTTTAAGAGCAAGCCGGTTAAAACACCCATAATTATGCCAAAAAGATATAAACCAAAAATCACCAAATCCGCATACAGAGGGAAAAATAACATTACCAGAAAAGTATACACCGGAAGCTTGGCTCCGCAAGATACAAAAGGAGTTAAAATGGAGGCAAAAACCCTGTCCCGGGGATTTTCCAAAGTCCGCGTTGCCATAATTGCCGGAACGGTACAACCAAAACCTACTAATAAAGGTATAAATGCCTTACCCGGAAGCCCTATTTTCCGCATAAATTTATCCGCTATAAAAGCTGCTCTTGCCATATAACCGGAATCTTCCAAAATAGATAAACTTATGTATATGAAAAAGATAGGAGGAATAAAACTGCCAATGGTTACAATCCCTCCTCCAATTGCTTCACTTAATAAATAATTCAGCCATTGCGGAAAAGAAAGTGAACTTAACAAATTGCCCAATTGCTCTATAAACAACCAGCTGAGTATAAATTCTATGAATTTGATGCAGGGTTGGCTGAGTTTTACCGCAACCAGAAAAACCAAATACATTACAATGAAAAAAACAGGCAATCCCACAACGCTATTCAGCACAACTTTATCTACCATATCGGAAAAAGTTAACCGGCTTTTACGCTTGCGTTTCACTACATCTTTTATTAAACCGCGAATATAACCATAACGATCATCAGCAATTACAAAGGTAGGTTCTTGACCTCTATGTTTCGCTATAGCAGATATCTCTTTCTCTACAAGTGCCCTATCTTCATCCGATAAACGGGAAGTTAATTCCGCATCACCTTCAATCAATTTCAATGCCTGCCAACGACTTTTTATCAAAATATCATAGGCAATTGAAGCAGATTCGGAAAATTTACGCTGGGGAATTTTAGTTTCCGGCTCTCCTAAACCTGATTTCAAAACAATCTGCCAAATATTTTGCAAGTGCTTTTCCACTACTTCATCATAATGAATCGTTGCCGGAACGGGTGGTTGAACTAAATACTCCTCTACTTTGTCCAGAATAGGAGAAACCTCAATCCGCTTATTCAAAACCAGAGGAAAAACCGCAAAACCAAGATGAGAACTTAAATGTTCGGTATCAATATAAATTCCATTGTGCTCCGCTATATCTATCATTGAAAGACACATAATAAGAGGAGCTCCCAATTCCATCAATTGCACCGTTAAATACAGGTTGCGTTCCAGGTTGGAAGCATCTACAATATTGATGATAATATCGGGTTTTTCTGTTAAAATATAGTTGCGGGCTACCAATTCATCAGGACTTCCTCCTGCCAAAGAATAAATGCCTGGAAGATCAACAACTTCATAGATTTTGCCCTTATAATTGCATCTTCCGGATTTATGTTCAACCGTTACTCCAGGCCAATTGCCAACTGTTTGATGTGAACCGGTTAACGCATTAAAAAGGCAGGTCTTACCTACATTGGGATTGCCCGCTAAGGCAATTACAGGTCTATTTCTCATCGGATTGAGTTTCATTCTCAATTGGATTGCATTTCCAGCAAAGCCCTTTTATATTTAATTCAATTTCTTCTGGCTTAAATTTTAAGTCCTGCGCCTGCCTTTCCAGAACCGGATAAAGAGTATTTAAATCCGTTTCCATTAAGGCACCGCAATTTCTGCACAGCCAATGAATGTGTTTCGGATGACCAAAAATATGTTCATAGCGTTCTCTGCCTTCACTGCGTAAGGCATGTTGCACAAGCCCTGCATCCAATAGTAAGGGAATAGTCCGATAAACAGTTGCCAGAGAAATGGCATTGGTTTTAGCCCGAATTTTGTCATACAATTCTTCCACATTAAAATGGGTGTGCATATTGAATACTGTTTCCAGAATACAACGCCTGGGTTTGGTGAGTTTGAGTCCCTTATTGATAAGGTATTGATTGAAGATAACAGCATATTCTTCCATCTTTTTAAACCTCTTTGTATTGATAATCATTTGCAATTAAATTTAACTGGCGAATTATGTCAAGAAAAAAGGTTGAGAAGGTTGAGAGGGTTGAGAAGGTTGAGAAGGTTGAGAAGGTTGAGAAGGTTGAGAAGGTTAAGAGTGTTGAGAGAGTTTAGAGAGTTTAGAGGGTTGAGCTACATTAAAAGCCCGGAGGGCGACACAATGATGTAGAGGGTGCGTAAGCCCCTCGTTAAAATGTAAGCTCCGAGTATTTTTTACTTTTTTTCTTTATTTTTTAAAAAAGCCAGAAGGGCGACACAATGATGTAGAAGGTGCGTAAGCCCCTCGGAAAATTAAAAATCCGCGAATTCCACAAAATCTGCGTAATCTGCGTGAAACAATTTCATAAAGAACATTGTCCTCCGTTTATATTACTTTAAAAACGGAAGCCAACAAGAAATTTGAAATTGCTATAAAATGTCTCGTCTATATAACTATTATCAAATACGGGAGTGAGACCCCTTTCATATCTGAATTCACAAAGAATCTTATTGAAATCCAGACCCAGATTGAATTGGTAGCCAATAACGAAGGAAGATAATTCAGCAAATTCTTCATCTGTATAATCACCTTCTTCCTCTTCACCTAATGCTCTAATTTCCCAGCCCGAACTAACAGGAATACTGGCAGAAAATCCGGCACCGAGATATGGTTTAACAGCTGAATTGGGGAGTGGAACATTTAGGATCAAGGATACCGGTACCTGGATCATATAAATATTATGGGTAATGGTAAAAGGGACTGTATCAAAATCTTCATCTTCAAAATCTAAATTTACTTTCCATTTGGAACCATTCATACTCAAAGCAATTTCCCCACGCAGATCAATATTACTGGTTATATTTGTAGTACCTGTAAGCCCGAGATGAAAAAGGGTTCTGTTATTGATAGTAAAACCTGCATCATCAAGGTCTTCAATATCATCTCCGCTAAAATTAGCAATGTTTAAACCTCCGATTATACCTGGTTGGATTTCTGGTAAAGTTTGGGACTGAAGCCCTATTGCCAAAAGCAATAAAAGCATTATTAACAAGAAAGTATTGGTTTTCATAATTCTTCCCCTTTTGTATTAGAAATTTATGCTTCTGTTTATTCTTTTAACCTTTGTATTTTTATTAGTTTTACTGTCAATCTTTTTTCTGCTCCTTATAGGATATAAGATTAGTAACTTACCATAAAAAAAGAAAAACCTTGACATTATTTTAGAGAAATACATATTTGCATTTGTCTTTATTTAAGCTGAAGAAAAAATAAATAACTATGGAGGTTCAAATGAATGAAGAATTAAAAGAACAAGTGCAGGATCAAGTTTCGGAAGAAAGTTCTGAGACCGAAGAACAAGCTCCTGCAGTTTTAGGGGATACGCGTAAAAAGAAATCAGTTTTAATCCCTGTTCTAATCATTTTATTTATCATTCTTGTGATTATTGCCGGTTACTTTTATGCAACATATTCTCCCCAAATTCGTCATATCAGTAAAAATGCTTTGGCAGTAGCAAAGGTTGATATTCCCAAGCTCATTAAAAAGTCCGGAGCAATGAAAAAGGGTGAAATTGACGAGGAAATAATTTCAGCCCTTGAAGATTATAATTTGGAAGCATTAGTTAAAGACCCGCGTAGCACGGGACTAATAACTGCTAAGCCATCATACCTTTTTGGTGAGTTTGATACGAAAGAAAACATTCCCTATATTTTTTTGGTTATGCCTATTGCTAATGCAGAAAAGGTGTATTCCTTTGCTAAAAATATAGCTCTACCCAATGGAAAGGAACTTCCCGTTAGTAAAAAATCCGGTATCTACGAAATGGAAATAAATGGTATTTCCTGTATGTGGGCAGGCAAATCTATGGTTATGGGAATGACCGATCCTGATAAGGATAACGACCTTAGTAAGAAAGTGAAAAATTACTTAACTCAGGATAAATCTGCCTGCATTACTGCCAATAAGGATTTTCCCAGCAGAGGCCTGAGAGGTCATGATATAACCCTTTGGGCTAATTTGGATGGAATGGCTCATATTGCTCAAAAGGGGTTAAAAGATGCTCAAGGAAATGTAAATAGGTTAATTTCCCAGCGCAAGAGACGCGACGAATTAATAGATTATTATTATGAAAATAACTTATATCATTTTTACAGATACTGGGAGTTTATGGATCAAATTAGAGTGGATAACCCGGAAAATGTTTTTGAAAGTGTTCTTTTAGCATTAGTTTATGATGGCAAGATTCCAATGGATGCAGTAATTGATTTGCCTACTAATTTGTATAAAACCTATTTCTCTTTCTCCGCCGATTTTGATAAGGGAAAATTGGTTTCTTCGGTAAAATTTGAGACGACCCCAGAAAGGCAAAAGAAACTGGAAAGCGTTATTACCGATGCTGTCAATGTGAAAGACCTTTATCCTTATGTTCCTACCGAAGGATTGATTATGCTGAGCTCCGTAAAAACCAATTATCCGAAACTTTATGCACTTTCGGAAAAGAGAATTGACAAGCTGACGAAAAGTATTACTGATCCTGAAATTAGTAAGTTTATGAAACATTTGAATAAGCTGGCAGATGGTTCAGGCATAATAGCTATAAATATTTTGGACGAAAAGGAAGATCCCTTTATTACTCTTGTTGCTTCAGTAAAGAACAATAAGGGAGTGCAGGATTTGCTGAAGGATATGGGACGTGAAGGTATGCTTAGCAAAGATGGTAAATATTACTATTTGGATGATTTAATCTTCTTTTTTGAAGATAATGTGATGATTTGCACTACCAATAATAATAACTATAAAAAGAGTAACCGCGGTTTGGAAGGAACTCTTGCCAGAGAAATGAATAAAAATCCGTTAAATATGACGATGGATTGCGCGGTGTTAAAAGATTTAAAGCATGTATTCTCCGATGAAGAAGAAGACGCTTTGGAAATGTTTGCGAAATTGAATGCGAATGTTAAAACCAAAAGCGGAACTCCTAACGAACTGAAAGTGGAACTTACATTCAGTGATAAAAAGCATAACTGCTTGAAACAGGTTAAGGATTATCTAAGCGATATTGACAATTTCTGGGATGAAATAACGAAAGAAATAATGTATAGCGTAAGTTATCGGGCTGAGAGAGATGACACATATCCCGAACCTGACTACGAAATACCGCGAGAAGTTATTGAAGAAACTGGACCTATAGCTGATTTTGATACGCTTTATTAACAATAATATATGGAATTGTGATGATAAATATTGCTTTGCCTTAGAAATTAAAGGTTTCTTAAAGAAAATTACGCTGTATATTTAAAACCGCAAAGCATTTTTACAGATATAATAATAGAGGTGGCAAGGAAAAATTTGCCGCCTCTATTTTTTTATTTCCCCTTCTTCCCTAATAGCATTGCTTACTCATTGCTTACCCATTGCTAATGCCATCCGTAATGAGTCCGTAATGAGTAAGCAATGCTATTAAGAAAATGGAGATTAAAGAAGATGAGCTGTTCTAAAAATAGTGGACTATATTTCAAGAAAAAATCCTGTTATGCTTGTTAATCTGATTATCGGCGTTCTCTTTTCTTCCCCGATTATATAGTTTTGCTCTTAAAAAAGCATAAATATTTTCTTCTTTTCTGTGTATTTCTGTTTTCATCGGAATGACAAAGGGCTTTTCCTTCAAGAACTGATATCGGCTTTTGTTCTCTTTACAATATAAGGTCATAGATCTCAACCTATCTGTTTTTCTCTTGTTCTCTTTGTAAAAAAACCCTAAAATATCTGTGTTTCCGTTATTCTTGGTGCTTTCGGTATAAAAATACAAAAATTTTTTGGAAACGATAATAGCATATATTTATGAAAGATAGTTCTATAAAAATAGATATAGAAAAATCGGGATTAGAATTCTAACTTTTTCCTAAATGAGGGAATTATCAATTTTAATTCTTCTCTAAGCTATTTTAATTTTAGCTTTTAGAAGCTTGACAAATCAGAGAGAAATATTTTTTTGGTGAGGATGGTTTTTTTAACAAAATTGAAAACAGCTTAAAGTAAAGAAAAGAAAGAAATTTATCAAGGTGTTGTGGATAAGTTGTGGATAAATCGGGTTTAGGTAGTTGACCGGATGTCTATTTTATCGGCATAACTTATTAAATTTGAATGAGATAGTAATCATAAAACTGTTACTGAGCTCTCAGCATACAGTTTGTGGATAAATAAATTTTACAGGAAAGTGACTT